>JAODMV010000341.1 GCA_025464875.1 Arthrobacter sp.
CAGCTGCTCCTCGAGGACGAGGGCCACCCTGCCACCGTGTCCCAGGGCCACGCCGCCGTCCGCTACACCAATCCCACCACCGGCGGGGACGTGATGCCCACCATCCGCGCGGAATTCCACCGGCTGCGCGCCGGCGCCTCCACGGAGAGTCGGCGCGAGGTCGGCTCCAGCGTCTGGCAGGTCTTCGAAGGCTCCGGCACCGCCACCCTCAACGGCGAGACCAAAACCCTGGCGAAGGGCGACCTCTTCGTCGTTCCCTCCTGGACCGAGTGGTCCCTGCAGGCGGAGAGCGGGTTCGACCTGTTCCGCTTCTCCGACGCCCCCATTTTCGAGCGGCTGAACTTTAACCGCACCTACATCGAAGGACGCAACAACACATGAGACTCCTCACCCTCCGCACCGGGAACGGCACGACGAAGGCTGTCCGCCAGGACGGTGACACGCTCACCGAGATCGACGGCTTCGCCGACGTCGGAGATCTGCTGCGCACCGCCGGTTGGGAAGAAACCGCCAGGGCGGCCAACGGCGCTACTCACCCGCTCGACGGCGCCGACCTCGCCGCCGTCGTTCCCGCCCCCGGAAAGATCATCTGCGTGGGCCACAACTACCGCAACCACATCAAGGAAATGGGCCGGGACGTCCCGGAGTACCCCACCCTGTTCGCTAAGTACGCCGAATCCCTGATCGGCCCCTACGACGACCTCGCCCTGCCGCAGGAATCCGACGCCGTCGACTGGGAAGCCGAACTCGCCGTCGTGATCGGCAAGTCGGGCCGCCGGATCAGCGAGGCCGACGCCGCGGACCACATCGCCGGCTACTCGGTGCTCAACGACGTGTCCATGCGCGACTACCAGTTCCGCACCCTCCAGTGGCTGCAGGGCAAGACCTGGGAGAAGTCCACCCCGTTCGGCCCGGCCCTCGTCACCAAGGACGAGTTCAGCGCCGGCCCCCTCATGACCTCCGAGGTGGACGGCGAGAGCATGCAGCAGACTCCCACGGGCGACCTCGTCTTCACCCCGGAGTTTCTGGTCTCCTACATCTCCACCATCATCACGCTGAACCCGGGGGACGTGATCGCCACCGGCACCCCCGGCGGCGTGGGGCATGCCCGGGACCCCAAACGCTACCTGCGGGAGGGCCAGGTCCTGGTTACCAGCATCGAGGGACTGGGCCGGCTGAAGAACCGCGTGGTCAAGGAAGCCTGATGGCCGCCCGCCACGACCAGACCACCGACCCGGAACTGCTTCAAGCCCTGCTGCAGGCGCGGCGCGGCACCGCGTTTTTCGCCCGCAAGCTCAATGAGCTCAGCGACGCCGAACTCGACGGCGCGTCCCTGCTGCCGGGCTGGAGCCGCCGCCACGTCACCGCGCACGTCGGCTACAACGCCCGGGCCATCGCACGGCTGGTGGAATGGGCCGCCACCGGGGTGGAGACCCCCATGTATGCCTCCACGGCCGTCCGGGACCATGAGATCGACTTCGGTGCCACGCTCAGCCCGATCGCCCTGCGGAGCCTCTTCGACCACTCCGCCGTGCACCTGAACGTGGAATGGCGCGACCTGCCCGAGGACGCCTGGCACCACAAAGTCCGGACCATCCAGGGCCGCGAAGTCCCCGCCACCGAAACAATCTGGATGCGCACCCGGGAAGTCTGGATGCACGCCGTGGACCTGGACAACGGCGCCACGTTCGCCGACATCCCCGTACCGGTCCTCCAGCGGCTACTGAGGGACATCACCGGCGCGTGGAAGGCCCGCGGCACCGACGCCGGGCTCGTGGTGAAGGCGGCCTGCCAGGAGCAGGAACTCACCTTCGGCGACACCGCCGGCGCTTCCCCGACGGTGGTCTCCGGCCCCCTTCCCGCCGTGGTCGCCTGGGCCGCCGGCAGGAGAAGCGCCGGGGTCAGCGCCGTCGGGCCGGCAGCGGAGGCGGCGGGGGCACACCAGAGCCGGGTGCCGGCCGCTCCCCCGTGGATCTGAGCCGGGCTTCCGTCAGCGCGCACCAGGGCGCAGTCCGGAATCCTTACTGGGGCTCCGGGGGCTTTCCTGCGTCGATCATCGCGGCCATCTTTCCCTCGAGCGCGGCGACCGCCGCAACGGGCAGCACAATGAGTCCATCCAGTTCACGCCGGGCGCGTTTGTACGCTGTCTGCCGCTCGGCCGGTGTCGCGGCACCGTCCGAGGCGATCCTGAGGAGCTGCCGTGCGGTCGCCAGACGCTGACGTTCTGAAACCGTGAACTTGCTGTCCTTGATCCGCAGGGCTTCCCTCTCGGCCACATCAAACGCCAGTTCGAAGCCATTCACGGCCGCGCGGTATTCCGCCAGCCGCGCCGGTGTCCTGACTTCCCCCGGCGTGGCAGGGCGCAAGCCGTCGGCCTCCCGTTTGGCGCGCAGGAAAGCCACCGTGAGCGGCTCCCGCACGTCCGTCATGACCGGATGGTCGATGAGCTTTCCCACGTCCAGCTCGTAGTCCAGCCAGCGCCGGTTCACGGTGTCGTGTGCCGCCATCAGTGCAAGCACTTCGGATTGGCTGGCCCGTTCCGCCTGTACCGCCTGGGTTCGGAGCTGGTAGAGCTCCACTCGGCGCCGGTGCCGGCGTTCGCTGGCTTTGGACCAGGACCGCACCCAGCTCCCGACCAGCGCGGCCAGGGGAAAGATAAGCCACCAGTACTCGCCGACATCCTCCAAGAGATCCACCGGATCATCGTCCCACCCGCTCGCAGCAGCCTCAAGGGCCGCGCGGGCCTGGCTGCCGTCCCCATCGCGGCCTCACTCGTCGTGCCGGACCTGGTGCGGCCGGGTAACAAGGGTGGGGCAGGGTACGTTCCGGCAGATCCGTTGATGCCGACGACGATGGCATGGCCCATTCTCAATCCCGCTTCTCCAACTGCTTCTAGAAACCGGTGGGTTCCGTCGCGAACTCCGGTTCCCGAGGCGGCCCCTCATGACGCACCGGACGCAGCGGTGCCGTGTGTTCGAGCCAGATCAGGGCGTCGTAACGTTCCCCCATCCGGGTCGGAACGTAGTTCCCGCCCTCCCGCTCCGGGTGGTAGACCACCCCGATCGCCCGGTGGCCCAGCCAGGTCGATAGCCACGGCCCGGTCCTGTCATCGGCGAATTCCAGGACCGCCGGGACACCCAGGGCCTGGTGCAGGAAGTCCTCGTGGCTGCCCGGACGCGCCTCCGGCACCGTCAAGATGCGCTCCGGGCTGCCCCAGGCACCCGCGGCGATGACCGAGCCGCGGTGGGAAGCGAAACCAAGCAGCATCACCCCTTCGCCCGCGTGCCGTTCGCGCAGCAGTTGGCCGACGCTGACCATGCCGTCCTGCGCCATGTCGGTGGCCCGCGCATCTCCGACATGCGTGTTGTGCTCCCAGACGAGGCCCTTGGAGTCCGGCCCCAGGTGCCGGCTGAGGCGGTCGATCGTGTCCGCCATGTGGTGCTCGCGAATGTTCCAGGACTGCTGGTCTCCGCGGACCATGATGCGGTAGTAGTGCTCCGCGTTGGCGGCCACCTCGGCGTTCTGGACGGCGCCGAAGGCGTCCTCGCCGTGGCTGCCCGGGCTGAAGACCCGGCCCCTGACCTCTTTCAGGAGCGCGACGACGTCGGGCTCGCAGGACTGCGGGACCAGCCGCGTGCTCCACGCATACTCGTGGGGGTCCTCGTGGTGGGGAAGGAAACATTGCCAGGCGCGCATCGCCGTGGGGACGGCGTCGGGGACGTGCTCTTGAAGCCAGGCGATGATTTCCCGCAGCGAGTCCCAGAGGGAATACACGTCCAGTCCGTAGAAGCCAACGCGTTTGTCCGGCGGCCGTCGGGCGTTCCAGCTGCGCAGCCAGTCGAGGAACGCCGCCACTTCCTCGTTGGCCCACATCCAGGTCGGCCAGCGTTCAAAGCCGCCGAGCAGCGCGTGGACGCCCTGGTCCTGCCCGGTTTCTCCGCGGACCCAGCGGTTGATGCGCCAGCAGTCGGGCCAGTCCCCTTCCACCCCGATCCAGTTGTAGCCCTCCTCCTCGATCAGCCGCCTGCTGAGCGTGTCCCGCCAGGTGTAGAACTCGTGCGTGCCGTGACTGGCCTCGCCGATCGCCACGAAGCGGCAGTCCGCGGCAAACCGGACGAGCCCGTTGAGGTCACGGTCGGTCTTCAGGGGCCGGGCGAGGGCGTGGATCTCGCGCAGCACGGAGCTCCTGGTGACTTCACCGGGACTCATCGGGGGTCCTCGAGGGAGATCTTGTCAAGGTGCTCGGGCACCCTGGCTCTCCAGCCCAGTTGGCGTTTGATCCGGACGCGCAGGGCCTCGGACGCTTCGGGCTCGCCGTGGGTGATGTAGGTCATGCGAGGCTCCTTGTCTGCGGCGTTCATCCACGCGATGAGGCCGGCGGCATCGGCGTGGGCGGAGAGGTTTTCCATCTGGATGACTTGGGCCCGGATCGGAACGTCCTCGCCGTAGATGTGGAGCTCGCGCGCGCCGGCGGCGAGGGCGGCGCCGCGGGTGCCGGGGGCCTGGTAGCCGCTGAGGATGATGGCGCTTTTCGGATCCGGGCCATACGCGGCGACGTGCTGGAGGATTCTTCCGCCGGTCAGCATCCCGCTGGCCGAGATGATGACCATCGGGCCACCCCGAAGATTCAGCAGCCTCGACTCCTCCTCCGTGCGGGTGAGCCTGGCCATCTTGTACATGGTCTCGTATTCGTGCTGCTTGAGCCGGTGTTCCTCGCGGTGCCGCTGGTAGATGCCGGAGGCATCGATGGCCATGGGGCTGTTCAGGTACACCGGAATGTCCGGGACCGCGTTCTTCCTGCGGAGCCGGGAAATGTACAGCATGAGCGTCTCGGCCCGGCCGATGGCGAACGCGGCGACCATGAGAACCCCGCCCCGCTTGGCGACTCGGGTGATGATCTCCCCCAGCTGCTTTTCCGGATCCACCCGCGGGTGGTTCCGGTTGCCATAGGTGGACTCGGTCACCAGCACGTCGACGTCGCCCGGTGGCCGCGGCGGATACATGAGGGGATCGTCGGCACGGCCCAGATCCCCGGTGAAGTGGACGGACCTCGGGCCGATGCGCAAGCGGACCTGCGAGGCTCCGAGGATATGGCCGGCGGGCAGGAAGGTCACTTCCATGCCGTCGAGCCCGAGCGGGGAGTCGAAGTTCCGGGCCCTGAAGCTGTTGAGTGACTGAACCGCTTCCGCAGCCGTATAGAGCGGCAGGGCCTGGCTGTATCTGGAGAAGCCACGCTGAGTGGCGTATCGCGCTTCCTCCTCCTGCAGGTGTCCGCTGTCCGGGAGCAGCAACTTGCACAAATCCGTGGTGCCCTCGGTGGCGTACACCGGCCCGCCGAACCCGTCCCGGACCAGAGCGGGAACGTACCCCGTGTGATCCAGATGCGCGTGCGTCAAAATCACGGCGTCGATGGAGTGCGGCGGGACCGGGAAGGGGGAACGGTTGCGTTCGCGGCTTCTTTTGTAGCCCTGGAAGAGTCCGCAGTCGACCAGCACCCGCTTTCCTCCTGCTTCGACCAGGTAACGGGAGCCTGTGACGGTGTCGGTGGCTCCAAGGAAGCGGAGCGTCGGCTGCTGGTGCTTCATGGTGTTCCCGTTCCCGTTGCCGCGTCCGTGCGGCAGCCGGCTGGATCAGAGCCACCAGAGCTGCATGGACGAGGCCGCGTGGGATGAGTGAATCCCGCTGTACCCTAAGCTTCCGCGCCAGCCCGGCCCGAACCTAGGGCCAAAAGTCACGTCCGGCCGGCGGTCCTGCCGCCGCTGCGGACGACCTCCAGGGGCCTGGCCGGGGCAACGACCCCCGTGACCGGCACCGGGGTCCGCACCGGTAGGATCTTCCGGAAGACTTTTTTGGCGCACAGTCGTGAACCGGACTCTGGCGCCCCGGCGGCAAGGACACATATTGAGCAGGAAATCCATGCGGGCAACACAGGCCGCTGACCGTCCGTGGACAGTTCACTACGCCCAGGGAGTACCCACCGAGCTGAAGCTTCCCGAGGGTTCCCTCGTGGACCTTATGGACACCTCCATCCGGCGCTACGGGTCCAAAACGGCCCTGGAGTTCTTCGGGGCACGCACCAGCTACCGTGAGCTGGGCGGGCTGATCAGCCGGGCGGCCGCGGGCCTGAAGAAGCTCGGCGTCCGGGCCGGGGACCGGGTGGCTCTCGTCCTGCCGAATTGCCCGCAACACATCGTCGCCTTCCATGCCGTGCTGCGTCTTGGCGCCGTGGTGGTGGAACACAATCCCCTCTACACGGACCGGGAGCTACGCCACCAGTTCGAGGACCACGGGGCCACCGTGGCGATCGTGTGGGACAAGGCCGTGGAGCGGGTGGCACAGCTGCCGGCCGACGTCGGGCTGCGGACCATCGTCTCGGTAGAGCTGATCGACGCGATGCCGCTGCTCCAGCGGCTGGCTCTCCGGCTCCCGGTGCCCGCGGCGCGCGCGGCCCGCGCGGCCCTGTCCGCCGGCAAGGACGTCACCAAGGGCCAGGCGCCTGCCTCCCGCACGGTCCTGCCGTGGGGGAAGCTCCTCGAGGCCGGGGAACTGAAGAAAAAGCACCCCCGCCCGTCCAGCCGGGATCTCGCCGTTCTCCAGTACACGAGCGGCACCACGGGCCACCCCAAGGGCGCCATGCTCACCCATGGCAACCTGCAGGCGAACGCGGCCCAGGGCCGCGCGTGGGTGCCGGGGCTCAAGGACGGCCGGGAGACCGTCTACGCGGTGCTCCCCTTGTTCCATGCCTACGGGCTGACCCTGTGCATGACATTTGCGCTGAGCATCGGCGCCAAGCTCGTGCTGTTCCCGAAGTTCGACGTCGACCTCGTGCTGAAGGCGCTCAAGCGGTCGCCCGCCACCTTCCTTCCGGCGGTGCCGCCGATCTACGACCGGATTGCCGCCGCGGCGGCGGAACGCGGCGTAGGGCTGGGCAGCATCCGCTTCTCCATCTCC
>JAODMV010000348.1 GCA_025464875.1 Arthrobacter sp.
GACGAGGCCGAGGATTTCGGTGCGGAAGTCCTCGCGGCGGTCCGACCATCGCAGCCCTCCGCGGGCCACCTTGCCGAAGCGCAGGTGCACGCCTTCCACCCGGGGAGAGTAGACCCAGATCTCGAACATCGGCCTCGGGAACGGCAGCCCCTCGATGGCGGCAGGGTTCAGCTTGAAGCTCAGGTGCGCCTTGTTCTGGAAGTAGTTGGTCCTCAGCGTCGCCTGGATCAGGTTCTTGAAGGTCCGCAGCACCCGGTCGGCGTCGAGGGTGGCGACCTGTTCGATGGCCGCGTCCAGTTCGGCGCGGACCTCGTCCTGCCTGGCCGGGCGCCGGGCGTCGCCGAGCGCCGGATCGAAGCGCGCCGCGAACAGCGCCGTCAGCGCTCGGGTCACGTCGGGATTGGCCAGCAGGGTGTCCGACATGAACTCGAAAGAGTTGGCGTTGCCCATCTGGCGCATGTACTTGGCGTAGGCGCGCAGCACGACGACCTGGCGCCAGTGCATCCCTTCGCGCAGCACCAGCCGGTCGAAGCTGTCCGATTCCACCTCCCCGGAAACGGATGCCCCGAAGGACTCGCCCAGCAGCTGGCCGGTGGCCTGCGGGTCCACCCTTGCCGGGTACTTCAGTCCGAGGTCGTACAGGAAGAAGTTCCGCCGATCCCCTGTCTCGATCTCGAACGGCCGTTCGTCCAGCACCTCGAGCCCGAGGTTGTGGAAGTAGGGCAGGATCTGGCTCAGGCTCTGGGGTTCGAGCATGTAGAGCTTGACGCGCGCGTCTTCCTCCAGCGTGGCGCCGGCACCTTCGGGAAGGTATACGTGGACGCCGGGCTTTTCTTTGACGCCCTCCCCAGCCCGTTCGGCCGCCGCGCCGTATTTCTCGAAGCGGGCGATGTCTTCCAGCGCGTCTTCAACCTCGTAGTCGACGCGGTAGCCCGGCGGGAAGGCCTCGGCCCAAATGCTGGCCAGTTCCTGGCCGTCGGCCCCGTCCTTCGCGGCGCGCGCTCGCAGGACTTCGGCTATGCCCTCGCTCCACGACCGTGCCGCGCGGACGAGCCGTTTCTCCAGCTCCTCGCTGTTGATGCTGCTGACGTCGGCGCCCTGGGGCAGCCGGATCCGGAAGAACAGCCGCGCGAGCGCGGATTCGGTCATCCGCGCCTCGTAGTCGATGGACACGGCGTCGAAGGTCTCCCGCAGTTCCTCTTCCATGCGGAGGCGCACATTCGTGGTGTAACGGTCGCGGGGAAGGTAGACGACGGCGGACATGAACCTGCCGTAGATGTCCGGCCTGAGGAACAGCCGGGTCCGGCGGCGTTCCTGCAGCCGCTGGATGCCGGTGGCGGTGGCAGCTAGGTCCGGGATCTCGATCTGGAAGAGCTCATCGCGGGGGTAGGTTTCGAGGATGCCCAGCAGGTCCTTGCCCGAGTGCGAATCCGGCGGGAATCCGGCGTCGCTCAGCACGGCCGCGACCTTTTCCCGGACCACGGGGATGTCCCGGACGGATCCGGCGTAGGCACTCGTGGCGAAGAGGCCGATGAAGCGGCGCTCGCCGTTGACGTTGCCGGCCGCGTCGAAGCTCTTGACCCCGATGTAGTCCAGGTATGCCGGGCGGTGCACCGTGGAGCGGGAGTTCGCCTTCGTAATCACGAGCGCACGTTTCTCACGTGCCTTCTTTCTGCCGGTCTCCGTGAGGTGCTGCACCTGGCGGGTGTCGGCGCCGCGCCGGAGCAGGCCGAGCCCGCTCTCTTCCCGCAGCTCCAGCACGTCCTCCCCGGCTTCGTTCTTGAGGTCGTATTCCCGGTAGCCGAGGAAGGTGAAGTTTCCGTCGTCCATCCAGCGGAGCAGATCCTGGGCCTGCCGCAGCTCGGCGATCTGGCCCGGATTGGCCACCTTGTCCAGGTCAGCGGCAATCTCGAGGGCCTTGGTGCGCATCTTGGGCCAGTCCTCGACGGCGGCGCGGACGTCACCGAGCACCCGGCCGAGGCCCTCGAGCAGCTCCGCGCGCTTGCCTTCGTCCACCCGGTCGATCTCGACGGCGATCCAGGATTCCATGTGGGAGGCGTTGTCGCCCTGGGCGATCAGGTGGGACAAGTTCGGCATCGCGGCCGTATCGCCGCTGGAGAAGCCCAGATGGGACGGTACGCGCGAGACCTTGACCAGCCCGCCGCGCTCTTTGTTGCGGGCCACCACGAAAAGCGGGTGCAACACCAGATGGATTGGGGCGTTCTGCCGGACCAGTTCCGCGTTGACGGAGTCGACCAGGAATGGCATGTCGTCGGTGACGATGTAGACGACGGTGCAGTCGGCCTCATCGAGGATGGAGATGTTGGGGACTCCGGGGAGCCGCGTGGCGGCCAACTGGAGGTGTGTCTCGGCCCTCGCGGTGAGGGTCTCCCGGGCGTACCCGCGGGCGTCCTCTTCCGCGAGATGCTCGTAGTATTCCCCGAGGTAGCCTTCGCCGGTACGGATCGAAACGGGCTGATCCTCCACGCTGGGTCCAGACGACATCGACAAGCCTCCATAAAGAAGTTCCTGGCCGCCTCTTTGCGGCCCTTAGCTCGACCCTAGACCTTTGCCCGCAGCTTTGCTGTGGAAGAAAAGACAGCGGATTTACGGTTTTGCTGGACGGGTGCACAAACCAAATTCGCGATCGCCTTCCGGAGGGCGGATTCGGGGGCGGTCTCCAGCAGCAGGGAGCCGGAGAGCAGGGCCGCGTCAGCCGCCGCCGGATCGGCCGGAAGGAACGCTGACAGCGCCGTCGCCGGACCGTACCGATGCCACGCTTCCCGCAACTGCCGCTCCGGGGAACGGCCCACGGCGGAGGCCCGGACCTTGTTCATGACCACCCTGACGGAAGCCTGCGGGACGGCGGTTTTCAGTTCGGCCAGGCCCCGGACCAGCCGCGGGACGCCGATGGAGTCGGCAGCCCCGACGGCGAAGACGGCGTCCGCCATTTCCAGTGTCCGCAGCGTCGCTGCGTTCCGCCGCGGGGCCATCGTGTCAAAACCCAACTCTTCATCGGCCTCGAGGCAGAAACCGGTATCCACCACAGTCACCTCGGCCACCTCCCTCGCCCGTTCCAGCACCAGGGACAGCGCCGCGGTGCGCAGTTCCGTCCACCGCTCCGCGCGGGTGATTCCCGTGAGCACCCGGAACGTCCCCGCGCGGCAGGCGACCGGGGTTGCTATCCTCAGTAGCGCGTCGGCGTCGAGCCGCCCCTGGTCCGCCAAGCGGCAGGCCTGCGCCAGTGCTGCCGCTTCATCCAGCAGGCCGAGCATGGCTGCAACGCTGGCACCGTAGCTGTCGGCGTCCACCAGCAGCACGGTTTTTCCTTCCGCGGCCAGTTCCCCGGCGATGTTGGCGGCCACCAGGGTTCTGCCCGGCGAACCGGCGGGCCCCCAGACAGCGATGAGCTGCCCCGTCCCCGCGGGAGCCGGAGTGCTGCCGGGGCGGTCGGAGGACGTGCGCATCCCGGGGTCCGCAAAGGGACCGTCGGCAGCCCGCCGTGAGTGGGGCCCGGCTCCGCTGAGCTGCGCCACCGCTCCCGAGATGCGGGCGGCGAGGGTTTCGGCATCAACAGCGCGCAACTCCGCTGCCACGCCAATCCCCTGCAGCCGGGCCATTTCCGCGGGGCTGTCAGTCAGCGCGAGGACAGCGACACCGACGGCGGACAAGCGGTCGACCAGCGACGCCGTGAGCTCCTCGCTGCCCTCGGCCACCACGGCGGCACGGGCCAGCCCGCTTTGGCAGGCCGCGAACAGTTCGGCGAGTTCGCTGCATCTGCGGACCACGGATACCGGCCCGTGGAGGCGCTCCAGGCCGCCGACCAGATCGTCGCGGGAACTCCCGACCGTCACAACGGGGATGCTCATCGCGATGCACCGCCCGGGTTCCAGACGACGGATATTTTTGCCTTGTTGGCCTGCGCTCCCAGCAGCTTCGGCATCTGCTCGTCCGGAACAAGCACCATCACGACGGTGGACCGCGTGGACCCAAGGGCGGTGCTGCCGGGGGTGAGCTGCGCGATTTCGGCACCCGGCAGCAGCAGCGTCGGCTCACTGAAGCCATTGCGGGCATCCGGAAGGGCCACCCAGACATCGACCCGCGAGCCTGCCGCGGCCTGCGCGGGCAGGTGCTCCTCAATCGTGACCGCCACGGGTTTGCGGTCCAGAGCGTCCAGCTGTCCCAGGCTCTCGCGGGGCAGCAACTGGTCCTTGCCGATCCTCTGGACGGCGACAAGCCCGTCGACCAGGCCGGACTCCGGTGTCACGTACCGCTGCTCCACGTCACCGAGGCGGACCTTGACCCGGTGCAGCTTGTCCATGGTCAGCTTCTCGCCGACGGCGATCGGCTCCCGGGCCGCATAGGCCTCGCTGGTCTGGTCCGCGGCGCCCACCAGAGAGATGACGCCCACTACCGAAGCCAGCACCAGCAGGATCCCGACGAGCAGCCGGGGGTCTTTCCAGGACGGCTTCTTGAGACGGGCCCCGCCGGCTGCCGTGCTGCCACTCATGCGCCCTGGTCCCCCCGTAGTCGCCAGCCCGTAATAGCCGTCCGGCGCTGGGTGCCGGACACCATCATTTTTACGCCCAGGAGGCCCGCACGGGAAGAGGCAGGACCAAACACGGACCAACTGTGGATAACGGCACCGGATGAGGCCAACGGTGGCAAAATGGTGTCATGCCCAGATTCCTGACCCTCGCAGACGTTGCCGAGCAGCTCCAGATCAACTCCCCTGCTGCCTACGCTCTTGTGCGCAGTGGACAGTTGAAGGCAATCCAGGTGGGTGGACGGGGACAGTGGCGCATTGAGGAAAAGATGCTCGAGCAATACATCGAGGAGCGCTACGCCGAGGCCAGCCGCATGATCGAAGAGGCCAAGTCCAAGTCGGTCTAAGACCGCACGCCGGGATTCGCTGACGCGGGCACGGGCTAGCCGTTGGCGGCGCGGGCGGACCTGAGACCTGCCAGGGCACCGAATGGAATGGTTGCCACCTGGCGGACATTGACCGCGCGCGGGGCCTCACCCTCCTGTGTGAGGGCCAGGTCCAGGAAGTCCCGCCCGACCCTGTCGATCACTCCATGAAGCGTCGATTCCCCCGAGCCCCGGGCGATCAGAACGGCCAGCATGGCCCGGGTGCTAGCCAGCCCACGCAGCGCACTGGCCAGGCCGAGCCGTTGGCGGACCGCGGATGGTTCCGCCACCGCCAGCCGGGCGAGGCCAAAATACTGCACCGCTGCGGCATAGGGAATCAGCATCTGGTGCCGCGGCTCGTTGAGCACCAGCAATTGACCGCCGGCATGGCTCAGCGATCCCTCGAACACGGACCCGGACGCGAGATGGACGCGGATCCTCAGCCCCACGGACCCGCGGAGTCGGTCCGCAAGTTCCACCGCAGCGGCATCCACCCGCGCCCGCTCCGCGATTTCCGCGTCAAGGTCCAGCCGCTCACTTGCCGCCAGCTGTGCCTCCATGTCTGCAAACAGGGCATCCCACCGCATGGCGCCAGCGTAGGCGTGCCTGCGGCGGCGGTCAATCCACAGCAGTCATGCCCGCCTCTGGACAAACAAGAGTAGTGAGGCCCAAACTAGCTATTACCACTTCAAACGGCATCAAATGGCGTCAAAGAGCATCGGAACACCCAGACACCACCTAGCGCGATTGGGAACCTGGCCATGAACCCGGCACAACTCCAGCCAGCTGAACCCCGGGAACCCCTGGGGGCAGACGCAGCAATGGCCACCGTGATCCTACTGCTGGGCTCCTTCCTTGCGGTGACGGGAAACTGCCTCCTGCAGCGCTGGCGTTCGGCTTCGGGGCGGCAGCAATCCCTTTCGTTCGAGGACCAGCTCGGGGTAGCGGCCACCACCGCGGGCCTTATCGTGATCACCTGGTGGGCGATGTCCCTGTCAATGGCCGTCGTGGCGGCGCTGCTGGAGTGCAGGGGCAACACAAACGCCGCTGCCGCCGCCGGAAAATTCAGTCCAGCGTTCATGCGCCGTTTGGCCCTGGCCGCTGTCGGGCTCCATCTCGTGACCGCCCCGCTGGCCAGCGCCGCCAGCCCGTCCGCCGCACCTGGCGCCGGCCCGTCCGCGCAGACAGCGGTGTCGGCGGCGTGGATCCCGCCGGGGGTGGCTTCCACGCCGGGATCCACGGGTCCGGCCGGCGGCGTCCCGGGTCCCTCGTCCGGGACACCGGCGCCGCTGCCCGCGCCGTCACCCTCGCCGGTTTGCGACCGTGGCGCGGACGTGGATCCGCAGTGGAAGCCGTCCGCCCCGGTTGTGGAGCCCGGGCCGCTCGCGGCCCATCCGCTGCGCGCCCAGGAGCCCCCAGCGGGGCCGGCAGAGATAACCGTCCGTGCAGGGGATTCGCTGTGGAGTCTTTCGGCGGCGGAGCTGGGCCCGTTCGCCTCGGATGTCGACATCGCACTGGAGTGGCCCCGGTTGCACCAGGCCAACCGGGCGGTCATCGGAGACAACCCCGACATCCTGCTGCCGGGGCAGGTCCTCCGGCTGCCGCCTGGCCGCTGATGGCGTCGGGGCGACGCAACGGCAGCCAGGAAGTGCAGCAGCAACGCAGGAATCCACCCGCCCCCTAGCACCGCAAAGGAAGCACCATGAACGCAATGACCGGGAACCGTGCAGCCGCGGCCGCACCCGTTCCGCCCGCCGCTTCCCTTAGGGCAGTGGATGAAGGATACGAGATCCGAGCGATCTGCCGAGGCACGGTGCAGGCGGCCGTCGAAGTACTGGCCGGCACCCGTCCTGCGCAGCAGCTTGCCCGGCGACTCGACCAGCACTGCCTTGCCGCGCTGCAGCACCGGGCAGCCCTGACCCGGCGGGCAGCGTCCACCAGCCCGCCGACCGCGGGACTGCTGCACCGGAACCCCTCGGTCCGCTCCGTCCGGGCCTGCCTGGTGTCCGAGGATGTCTACGAGGCCAGCGCGGTCGTCGTCGATGAGCTGCGCGTCCGCGCCGTCGCCCTCCGGCTGGAGCGCAACAATCTGGTTTGGCGGATCACCGCATTGGAGATCGGTTGAGCGGCTCCGCGGAGGGCGGCGCAGCGGCCCGAGCGGTTCATGAAAGGAGGAAGTACAAGGAAGAAGGACCGGAACTACCGTTCCGGTCCTTCTTCGTCATTTCTGGCTAGGGGAAGCTGCTAGGCGAGGTTCAGCGCCGCTTCTTCTTGTTCGTCCGGCGGCCGGCGTCCTGTGCAGCTGCCTTCGCCGGGTTGCCCGAGCGTCCGGAAGTCTTGGTCTCGATGCGCGTCTGGGCCGCTCCGTCCTCGCCAGGGGCGGTGTACTGCAACTGGGCGGGCTTGGCAGGGGCCTGGAGCCCGGCAGCATGGAGCTGCGGCACGTGGTGCTCCGTGTGCTCTCCCGCCGTGTCCGGCACGACGACGTCCACGGCCGGCGTTACCTCGACCTCCAAGTTGAAGAGGAACCCGACGCTTTCCTCGCGGATGGCCTCCATCATGGCCTGGAACATGATGAACCCCTCGCGCTGGTACTCCACCAGGGGATCACGCTGCGCCATTGCCCGCAGCCCGATGCCTTCCTTGAGGTAGTCCATCTCGTAGAGGTGTTCCTGCCACTTGCGTCCGATCACGGAGAGGACAACGCGGCGCTCGAGTTCACGCATGCTCTCGGAGCCGATCGCCTCTTCCCGGGCCTGGTAGACCAGGCGGGCATCGGAGAGGATCTCTTCCTTGAGGAAATCGACGGTGATCCGCGACTTCCCGCCGGCTTCATCGATCACGTCGCGCGGCGTCACGCTCACCGGGTACAGCGTCTTGAGGTTGGACCAGAGCAGGTTGAAGTCCCAGTCGTCGCCGGTGCCCTCCGCGGTGGCCTCGTCGATGAAGGCATTGATGGTGTCTTCGAGGAAGAACTGGACCTTCTCGTGGAGGTCATCACCTTCGAGGATGCGACGGCGGTCGCCGTAGATTGCTTCACGCTGGCGGTTCAGGACATCGTCGTACTTGAGGACGTTCTTGCGCTGTTCAGCGTTGCGGCCCTCCACCTGACCCTGGGCCGAGGCAATGGCGCGCGAGACGAGCTTGGATTCGAGGGCGACGTCGTCGGGCACGGAGCTGTTCATGAGCCGCTCCGCCGCTCCGGAGTTGAACAAGCGCATCAGGTCATCGGTCAGGGACAGGTAGAACCGCGACTCGCCGGGATCGCCCTGGCGCCCGGAGCGTCCGCGCAGCTGATTGTCGATACGGCGCGACTCGTGCCGTTCGGTACCGAGAACATACAGTCCACCGAGGTCGAGGACTTCCTCGTGCTCTTCCTTGACGGCCTGCTTTGCGGCCTCGAACGCGGCAGGCCACGCGGCCTCGTATTCTTCGGAGTTCTCTGCCGGATCCAGCCCGCGTTTCGCGAGTTCCGCGACGGCGGTGAACTCGGCGTTGCCACCGAGCATGATGTCGGTACCGCGACCGGCCATGTTGGTGGCAACCGTCACGGCACCCTTGCGGCCGGCCTGGGCCACGATGGCGGCCTCGCGGGCATGGTTCTTGGCGTTCAGGACCTCGTGCCGGACACCTTCCTTGGCCAGCAGCCGGGAGAGGTACTCGCTCTTCTCGACGCTGGTGGTGCCGACGAGGACCGGCTGGCCCTTTTCGTGCCGCTCGGCGATGTCCTTGACGACGGCATCGAACTTGACGGCCTCGTTCTTGTAGACGAGGTCCGGCTGGTCGGCCCGCTGCATGTCCTTGTTGGTGGGGATCGCGACGACGCCGAGCTTGTAGGTGCTCATGAACTCTGCGGCCTCGGTCTCGGCCGTACCGGTCATGCCCGCGAGCTTGTCGTACATGCGGAAGTAGTTCTGCAGCGTGACGGTGGCGAGAGTCTGGTTCTCGGCCTTGATCTCGACGCCTTCCTTGGCTTCGATGGCCTGGTGCATGCCCTCGTTGTAGCGCCGGCCGGCGAGGATGCGGCCCGTGTGCTCGTCCACGATCAGCACTTCGCCGTCGAGGATGACGTAGTCCTTGTCCCGCTTGAACAATTCCTTGGCCTTGATGGCGTTGTTCAGGAAGCCGATGAGCGGCGTGTTGGCGGACTCGTAGAGGTTATGGATGCCGAGGTAGTCCTCGACCTTTTCGATGCCCGCCTCCAAGACGCCGACGGTGCGCTTCTTTTCGTCGACCTCATAGTCGACCTCGGGCTTCAGCCGTGTGACCACCTTGGCGAATTCGCTGTACCAGCGGTTGGTGTCACCCTGCGCGGGTCCGGAGATGATCAGCGGCGTGCGGGCCTCGTCAATGAGGATCGAGTCCACTTCATCGACGATGGCGAAGTTGTGGCCGCGCTGGACGAGCTCGGACTTGTCCCACGCCATATTGTCGCGCAGGTAGTCGAAACCGAATTCGTTGTTGGTGCCGTAAGTGATGTCGGCGGCGTACTGCTCGCGGCGGACCGCGGGATCCTGGCTGGAGAGGATGACGCCGCTGGTCAGGCCCAGGAAGCGGTAGACGCGGCCCATGAGGTCGGACTGGTATTCGGCAAGGTAGTCGTTCACGGTGATGACGTGCACGCCGTTGCCGGCGAGGGCATTCAGGTAGGCCGGAGCAGTGGCCACGAGCGTCTTGCCTTCACCGGTCTTCATCTCGGCAATGTTGCCCAGGTGCAGGGCGGCGCCGCCCATCAGCTGGACATCGAAATGGCGCATGCCGAGGGTGCGCCAGGAGGCTTCCCGGACGGCCGCAAAGGCCTCGGGCAGGAGGTCGTCCAGCTTCTCCCCGTCCGTGTGCCGCTCACGGAGACGGTCAGTCTCTTCGCGCAGTTCGGCGTCGGTGAAGGTCTTGAACGAGGTTTCCAGGGCATTGATGGAATCGGCATAGTTCCGCAGTTGCCGCAGGGTTTTTTTATCACCCGTGCGGAGAAGTTTTTCGAGAAGTGATGCCACGTGAAGTTGCTCCCAGTCTCAAGCTGCCGAATTCTGGCGTGTTCAGTCTACGGGAGACACGAACTGCCGGACGCGTCTGTTCCCTCAGAGCGGATGCGCTGCTTTTCCCACAGCAACGGCGTCCGCGAGCGCCGGTGCCAGGTCTCCCGTGGGGCAGACAACGACCTTTTCCAGTTCCAACCACTCTGCCATGAGCTGTAGTTCCGCGGCGAGTTCTACGGCGGTATCGGCCGGCGCGCCGGGCTCGGCATGGGCGGCCTTCGCGAGCAGCCGTCCGCCGGCACGGTCTGCCTTGAGGTCCACGCGGGCCACGATCCCGTCGCGCAGCAGGAACGGAAGCACGTAGTAGCCGAAACGGCGCTGCGGCTCGGGAGTATAGATCTCGATCCGGTAGTGGAAGCCGAACAGGGCTTCGAGCCGTCGACGTTCAAAGACCAGAGAGTCGAACGGACTGAGCAGGGCCCGTCCCGTGGCGGTTCGCGGGAGTTTAGCCTCGACATGCCGGTACAACTGTCGGCTCCAGCCGGCCACCGTGACCGGCTGAAGCCTGCCGGCCTCAACGAGGTGCTCAACGGAAACTGCGGCGGCGCGCACCGGCGTCCTGAAGTAATCCGCGAAGCATCGCACGGTTCCGATCCCGTGGGCCCGGGCGGCGGCGTCGATCAGCCGGTCCATGGCGGCCGCCGCGTCCGGCTCCCGGGACGCAGTGGACCCGCCCCGGTCTGGCAGAACCCTGGCGGTCAAGGTGTAGCGGCGTTCGAAGGATTCGGTGCGGGACGCGGCGGAGACGAGGCCCTCCTCGAAGAGGTGTTCCAGGACCCTTTTGACGGCGTTCCAGTTCCAGCCCCAGTTGTCGCGTTGCCGGTCCTCGACGTGGCCCAGCCGGGCGGTGAGTTCAGCGGCGGTCCTGGGCCGGCCGTCGGACAGGGCTTCCAGCACTCGGGACGCGACACCACGCCGGAGTTCCGGGTCCATGGCGTGGGCGCCCACCCATTTCCGGTTCTGCCACAACACGAGGTCCTGGAAATGGTCCGGCCGGATGAAACTGGCCTCATGCGCCCAGTACTCCATCATCCGGCGGGGGTGCGTTCCCGTCATGCGCTGCAGGATGGTGCGGTCGTAGTTGCCCAGCCGGGAGAAGAACGGCAGGTAGTGGCTGCGGGCGAGCACATTGACGGAGTCGATCTGGACCAGCTGGAGGCGGGCAAAGATACGGCCCACCGCCCGTGCACCCACGGGGCCGGCGGGCCGTATCTTGTCCAATCCCTGGGCTGCCAGTGCGATCCGCCGGGCCTGCTGGAGGCTCAGCGATTCGTGCACGTCAGTCCCTTCGTCGGAGCAGTCAGCGCCAGCTTAGGCGCTGGCGGGCTCATCCTCTGAACGGTAGGCGAGGACCTTCTCCTCCGGCGACTCCGCGCACGGTTCGCACGTCTGGTCCAGGGAGATCACGCCGTATGTCCACCCCTCGCGGCGATAGACAACGGACGGCGCCTTGGTCTCCTTGTCCACGAAGAGATAAAAATCGTGACCTACGAGCTCCATGTTGTCGACGGCGTCGTCGAGGGTCAGGGACGCCGCCATGAAGACCTTCCGGCGGATCAGCACGGGCGAGTCTCCGGCCGGGATGTCGTTTTCGACCTCATACCGGGACAACTGCGTCGGAGATTCCTGGGACTCCTGCCGGTGGCTCGCTTCCGCGTAGAGGGGTTCGCTGGTACTTGCCGGTTCCAGGGTGGCCGTCGCCTCGCGCACGGCCTGGGGGGTATGCCTGCCGTGGTGGACCTTCTTGCGGTCCTTGGCCCTGCGCAGGCGTTCCAGAAGCTTGTTGTAGGCGAGATCGAAAGCGGCGAACTTGTCGGCGGCGCTTGCTTCGGCGCGGATCACGGGGCCGCGGCCAAGGACCGTCAACTCAACTGTGAGCAGGTCGTCGGTCAGGCGGGCCTTGCTCTCCTTGGTGACCTTCGCGTCCACCCTCTGGACCTTGTCTCCCAACGATGCGATCTTTGAGATCTTTTCGTCGGCGTATTCACGGAAGCGGTCTGAGACCGTCAAGTTGCGTCCGCTGATCAAAAACTCCATGGTGCCCTCCAAATGACTTCGGTGACACGACAGCGGCACGTCCGGGGGCCGATCTGACTTACAGTCGAGCCCCCTTCCGAGCCGCTATCGACAGGTACATTCTGTTCTTGGTACCCATCTTCGACGTTAGTTCACAATCCCCGGTTATTCATCCTTTTTTGGTTTATTTTTTTGCCTCCCGTCCCCCTCCCCTGCCATCTGGCGCTCGGCGGCACCGAAGTCCTGCCCGAGCGGCGGGCGTGTCGCGGCGAGGACGACGGCGCCGCGGACCACTGCTCCTGCTTCCCGCAGCGCACGGGCCGCCTCGGCCAGCGTTGCGCCGGTGGTGAGCACATCATCGACGATGATGCACGGACGTCCCCTGAGGTCCGGCGAAGGTATTCCGCGTATTCCGGCCCTGGCCCGCATCGACCCCCGCACGCGTTGCGCCCGGGCCCCGCGCCCCAGCCCCTTCTGTCCGCCTGGCCGACCGCGCGGCCTCCCGGACGCCGCACCTTGACCCAGGATCCCTGAGCGGCCGAGGAGCGGAGCGCGGGCGGATCCCCCCGCGACGGCGAGGGGTGGGGCCTTCCGCAGGGCGTCGGCGAGGGTGAGCGCGGGAAACTCCCGCCGCAGGCGGAGTCTCTTGAGCAGGAGGTGGACCGGGCTGAAGCCCCGCTTGCGGAAGGCGCTGCTGCTGGTGGGCACCGGCACCAGCCACAGAGCCTCCGACTCTCCCAGCGCGGACCTGAGGGCCCGGGCCAGACCCTTTGCCAGTACCGCTCCGAGCCGGCCCTGGCCGTGGCTCTTGAAGGACAGCAGCGTTTGCGCCAGCTCGCCGCGGTACGAGCCGGCAGCCACCACCGGAAGGAGCACGGAACCGTCCATGTCCATCAGGGCCGGCGCCTGTCCCTCGGCCCGGAAAGGGCTCAGCGTCAACAGGCGGACGCGCCGCTCGCAGGCGCCGCAGAGGGCCGCGTCCTCCGCGCCGCAGCAGACGCAGTCCACCGGCGCCGCGAGAGTGAGCAGTTCGGCCGCGGCCGCCGCGGTCCGGTCCGCCATCCTCGCCAGCGGGCGGACATAGTCGCCCCGGTGTTTCGCGGCCCTCGCGGCCGGAGCCAGGTCCGGGTCCGCGGCCTGGTCACGCTCACCCTGGGCGCCCGGCGCTGCGCCGCCCCGGTCGCGGCTGGCATCGCGGGGTTCACCTTGGGGTTCACCGTGGGGTTCACCGTGGGGTTCATCGTGGGGTTCATCGTGGGGTTCATCTTGGGGGCGGGCCGGGCTGCCGATCATCCTCCCAGCCTGGACCGGCACCTGACTCGGCGGAAGCGGCGTCGTCGCCTATGTGGAAAGAAGGACGGCGGTTGCCCGCCGCTCCAGCATCAGCCCGGGAAGGCCGGGTCGATGGGGCCCTGGAGTTGGGGTGACCAGCCGTTGCCCAGCCGCTGGAAGAGCCCTTCCGCGGACTGCCCGAAGATCTCCTCCGGCCCGTTGCCCGCGCTGAGGGCGGCGAGTCCCGGCCACGACGCCAGCAGTTGCGGCTGTGCCGACGCGAGGGACAGCAGCTCGGGCGTGACGTTGTCGCTGGCGGAACCTTTCATGACGGCGACCGTCGTGTCGTCCACCCACACGCCCTGGTCCGCGTCGCCCGTGGTCAACAGCGTCATCGGCACGGTCAGGTCCTTGGGGGTACCGTCCGCGGTCCGGATGATGCCGGTGACCTGGATTCTGGTCCTGCCGTTCTGCTCCGAAATGATGAGGGCTCGGGCGCCCTCGCGGGAGACCCGGAATTCCTTGACCGTCCGGCCGGCGAGCCAACTCGGCGCCAGGGTCACGGCTGGCACGTTGGCGCCCGCTGCCGCGCCGGCGGGCCGGTAGGCCAGAACTTCCGCGGCACCGCCGTCTCCGGGTCCTGCGGTCCACACCCAGTCGTACCGGTCGAAGGAGGGACGCGAAAGGCTGGCCCGCGTGGTCAGTGCCCTGGCGGGCTGGCCGGGAACGATGGAGTGCAAGGTGGTTCGATCGGCGTCGAGGAACGCCGCGGACTGTGAAACGGGAGATTCCGCAGGGGCCCGGGGAGCGAGCGCGGCGACGGAGCGTGTGTCCGGAAGCGGTGAAAGCCTGTTGTTTTCATACCGGACCAGCTCGTTGTTGCTCACGGCGATCTGGTGGGCCGGGACGTTCTTGTCGCGAACCGGTGGTACGACCGTGCCGTTGTCCTCGACGCGCACCAGGTCCTGGTTGGCCCGGAGCTCGACGTTGATGACATCGGGCTGGCTGCGGAAGGTCAACGCCAGCTGGGTCTGCATCCGGAGCCTGTCCTCGTTGGAGGCCTGCACCAGGTTCTCGGCCGCGAGATCCACCTGGGCGGCCCCGGAGACCACAGGGACCGATTCACGGGCCAGCCGGGTGCCCGAGGGGAAGGCGCTCACGACGGCGCCCTTGAGGTAGGGGGCCGGCCCGCCCAGAAGGGCGCTGGTCATGGCCTTGACGGTCTTCTTCCGAATGAACCACCGGACATCCGGCACCGCATAGGTGAACGTCGGGTCGTAGAAGTAGATCGGATAGGCACCGTAGATGACCTTGAAGGTCTCTTCCGGAATGGCAGTGCCGTCCGGGATCTGGGCGATCTTCCACTCGCCGTCCACCTGGGTCACCGTGGCAGGAATGTTCTCCTTGGTGCCCTCCGGCAGCGGCGTGGCCACCCCATCGGCGTCCACGGAGTAGGCCAGGTCGAGCTCGTAGTGGAAGACGTTTTCGACGGCGGTTCGCACCACGCGCGCGGCCCGGAAGACAAGGGCCCGCTGGTCCGGCTTCCAGGTCACGGAGGATGCCTGGGTGAGGTACTGCCGGGCGACGGCGTAGTCGTCCTCGTAACCGCTGCCTGCCAGGTAGAAGTCTTCGATGACTGCCTCCGGCCCTGCACCGGCGCGAGGCGCAGACGGGAAGAAGACCGGGGCGTTGGGGTTGCCGGCGCTCTCGTCCTTGCTCTTGCCGACGGGTCCCGAACGAGGGATCTGGGCGCATGATGTCAGCAGGCACAGGAGCAGTGCCAGCATGGCCGCCCCTGCCCGGGTGAACTTTCTGGAGGCTCCGCTCATGACCTGTCCTTCGTCCCGGTACCAATGGATCCGGGGCTTCCGGCGGCTCCGCCGTCCATCCCGCTGCCACCCGCCGGACGCGGCTCGGAGTCCGGCGCCCGGTCGAGCAGCACCATGGTTCGCTCGCGCCCGGCTCCGGGGATGCCGACGTCGACCGGCTCCAGCTGGAGGGGCGATTTGGTGATGGTCTCGCCCCGGCGCAGCGGCAGGGTCAGCCGGAAGTTGGAGCCGCTCTCCTTCTGTCCCCACGCCTGGAGCCAGCCGTCGTGAAGTTTCGTGTCCTCGGCCGCGATGGCCAGTCCCAGGCCGCTGCCGCCCGTGGTGCGTGCGCGGGCAGGATCGGCGCGCCAGAAGCGATCGAAAACCCGGGCAGTCTCCGCCGGGGCCATGCCGATTCCATGGTCCCGTACGGCCACGGCCACGGCGGTGTCATTGGCGGCCACGGAAATGTTCACCGCCCGGCCCTCGCCGTGTTCGAGGGCATTTAGCACCAGGTTGCGCAGGATGCGGTCGATCCTGCGGTCGTCCATTTCCACGATGATGCTGCCGGCAGGGGCATTGAGGGTGACCTCCGAGCCGTATTCCGCGGCGACGGGAGCCACACCGTCCATCACATGCGAGACGAGCTGGACGATGTCCGTGGGTTCGGCGTCGAGAGTGGCCGCGCCGGCGTCGAAACGCGAGATCTCGAGCAGATCCGCGAGCAGCGACTGGAACCGTTCGACCTGGTTGTAGAGCAGTTCCGCGGACCGCTTGTTGATGGGGTCAAATTCCTCGCGGGCGTCGTAGAGCACCTCCGCTGCCATCCGGACGGTGGTAAGCGGGGTGCGGAGCTCGTGCGAGACGTCGGAAACGAAACGCTGCTGCATCTGTGACAGGGTGGCAAGCTGGGTGATCTGTTCCTGGAGGCTCGCCGCCATGTGGTTGAACGAGGCCCCCAGCCTGGCCACTTCGTCCTCACCCTTCACCACCATGCGCTCCTGCAGCTGGCCGGCGGCGAGCTTTTCCGAGACCAGCGCGGCGTGGCTGACCGGACTCACGACGTTGCGCGTGACGTACCAGGCGATCGCTCCGATCATGAGGACCAGCACGGCGCCGCCGGCGAGCAGAACATTCTGGATCTCATCGAGGGTCTTCTGCGCCGTGTTGAGGTCGTAGATGAGGTAGAGCTCGTAGACGGTGCCGTTGAAGGTCACCTTGTTGCCGACGGCGAT
>JAODMV010000407.1 GCA_025464875.1 Arthrobacter sp.
TGCCAGCTGTTTCCAGCCGTGCAAATGGAGGCGTCCACTGTGCCCAGGGCACGCCGCAGATTGAAGCGGCGCACCCCGAACAGGCACAGTGCAAAGACCAGCAACGCGAGGACAGTTGCCAGGACGATGAACGGCAAACCAGTTACGTTCATCAAGGTCGTGCTAGCGGATCCCCGCAATAGCCGCATCGCCCATCTGGGCGTTGTCAGCAACAATGACCACGCGGTTGTTGTCGACGGAGAAGAACCCGCCGTCAACGGCTACAGCAATGCGGTCACCGGACACCGGCTCGATCGCCAGCTCACCTTCGGCCAGAATCGCCAGCAGGGGCGAGTGGCCGGGCAGGATTCCGATTTCACCATCGCTGGTGCGGGCCTTGACCATCTTGGCCGCTCCGGACCACACGAAGTGATCCGCTGCGACAATCTCAACCTCAAGCTCAGCCATATTACTTGGTCTGTTCCTGGATCTTGGCCCACTGACGCTCGACATCATCCAGGCCGCCGACGTTGAAGAACGCCTGCTCTGCGATGTGGTCCAGCTGGCCGTCGCAGATAGCCTTGAAGCCCTCGATCGTGTCCTTGATGGAAACGGTGGAGCCTTCGACGCCGGTGAACTGCTTGGCGGTGTAGGTGTTCTGTGAGAGGAACTGCTGGATGCGGCGTGCGCGGGACACGACGATCTTGTCTTCTTCGGAAAGCTCGTCAACGCCGAGGATGGCGATGATGTCCTGGAGTTCCTTGTTTTTCTGCAGGATCTGCTTCACGCGGACAGCCGTGTCGTAGTGGTCCTTGCCGATGTACTGGGGGTCCAGGATTCGCGAAGTCGACGTCAGCGGGTCCACGGCCGGGTACAGACCACGGGATGCGATTTCACGGGAAAGTTCCGTGGTCGCGTCCAGGTGTGCGAAGGTCGTGGCCGGGGCCGGGTCGGTGTAGTCATCTGCGGGAACGTAGATGGCCTGCATCGAGGTGATGGAGTGGCCCTTGGTGGACGTGATGCGCTCCTGGAGGAGACCCATCTCGTCTGCCAGGTTGGGCTGGTAGCCCACGGCCGACGGCATGCGGCCGAGGAGGGTGGAGACCTCGGACCCTGCCTGGGTGAAGCGGAAGATGTTGTCGATGAAGAGCAGCACGTCCTGGTTCTGGACATCGCGGAAGTACTCCGCCATGGTCAGGGCGGACAGTGCCACGCGCAGACGCGTTCCCGGCGGCTCATCCATCTGGCCGAAGACAAGGGCGGTGTCCTTCAGGACGCCGGCCTCTTCCATTTCAACCCAGAGGTCGTTGCCTTCACGGGTACGCTCGCCGACACCGGCGAACACCGAGGTGCCACCGAAGTTGCGGGCAACACGGGTGATCATTTCCTGGATCAGCACGGTCTTGCCGACGCCGGCGCCGCCGAACAGGCCGATCTTGCCACCCTTGATGTACGGGGTGAGAAGGTCGATCACCTTGATGCCGGTTTCCAGCATCTCGGTGGAGCCTTCGAGGGTCGCGAAGGCGGGAGCCTTGCGGTGG
Organism: Arthrobacter sp.; assembly: GCA_025464875.1. Lineage (GTDB taxonomy): Bacteria > Actinomycetota > Actinomycetes > Actinomycetales > Micrococcaceae > Arthrobacter. Next base: position 1,521 of record JAODMV010000407.1, read on the forward strand.
ATCGGCCAGTAATCCGAAGCCTGGATCTCGTGCTCTTCAACATCGAGCGGCTTGCCGAGGACGTTGAAGATGTGACCCTTGACGCCGTCGCCGACGGGCACGGTGATCGGGGAACCACTGTCCAGTACGTTGGTACCGCGGACAAGTCCGTCGGTTGCCTGCAGGGCGATGGCGCGAATGAGGTTGTCGCCCAGGTGCAGGGCGGTCTCGAACGTGATGGTCTTGGTCTCACCGTTGAGGGTTACCTCGCAGGTGAGTGCGTTGTAAATCGCGGGGATTGCGTCAGCCGGGAATTCGACGTCGACAACCGGGCCAATAACACGTGCAATACGGCCGGTAGCACCGGTCGTTGCGGCTACGTGTTCGGTAGCAGTGGCAGTCATCTCTCTCACTTCACTCAGTAGATGGCGTGGGGGGGTAAGTTATCTTTTGGTGCAGGTACAGCTGGACCCGGCGTGGTGCTGGTTAGGACGCACTCAAGGCGTCGGCGCCGGCAACGATTTCGGAAAGCTCCTGCGTAATCTCAGCCTGACGGGCAGTGTTGCGCAGACGCGTGAACTTCTTGATGAGCTCCGTGGCATTGTCACCGGCGGACTTCATCGCCCGCTGGCGGGCAGCGAGCTCCGAAGCTGCAGCCTGCAACATGGCCGTGAAGATACGCGATTCGATGTAGCGCGGCAGCAGGGCATCGAGAACCCGCTCGGCTTCCGGCTCGAATTCGTAGAGCGGCAGGAGGTCCGATTCGGACGCGGCCGACTCTTCGACAACCTCAAGCGGGAGAAGACGGATGACCGTCGGCTCCTGGTTCACCATGGACTTGAAGCGGGTGTAGACAACGTGGATCTCGTCCACGCCGTCCTCTTCAAAGGCCGTTGCGAAATCAGCCAGCAGTGCTTCGCTGACTTCCCGCGCCGTGCCAAACTCCGGTGCGTCCGTGCCGCCGGTCCACACGCGAGCGTACGGACGGTTGCGGAAATCGAAGTACGCCTGAGCCTTGCGGCCGACCAGGTACGTCTTGACTTCCTTGCCTTCCTCGTGGAGCAGTTCGTTGAGGCCTTCCGCCTGCTTGAGCACGCTCGCAGAGTAAGAACCTGCGAGGCCACGATCCGAGGTGATGACCAGGACGGCTGCCCGGCGGATCTGCTCCGGCTCGGTGACCAGCGGGTGGTCGATTTCGCTCTGGCTTGCGACAGCAGAAACGGCGCGCGTGATCGCGTTTGCGTAAGGCAGTGAAGCTGCTACGCGTGCGCGGGCCTTGCCGATGCGCGAGGTAGCGATCAGTTCCATCGCCTTGAAGATCTTGCGCATCGACGTCGTCGAGCTGATCTTCTGGCGGTAGACCCGAATCTGGGCTCCCATACTTA
>JAODMV010000404.1 GCA_025464875.1 Arthrobacter sp.
TGGCCATTCCTTCACGGAATCCAGCCCCGAAGCGTACGAGCGGCTCATCCTCGACGTGCTCCTGGGCGAGCCGCCGCTGTTCCCCCGGCACGAGGAGGTCGAACTGTCCTGGAAGATCCTGGACCCGGTTGAGGAGTACTGGGCCGGCCTCGACGAACAGCCGGAGCCCTACGCCCCCGGAAGCTGGGGCCCCGCCGCAGCCGACGAGCTGCTTGCCCGTGACGGACGAACCTGGAGAAGGCCATGATCGTAGATCTTCCCGACACAACCACCTCCAAGATTTCCAAGAAGATCATGGCCCTGCGCGAGCAGGGCGGCGTGATCGCCCTGGGCCGGGTGCTGACCCTCGTGGTGGTCACCAGGTCCGGGCTCGAGGAGGAGGCCATCGAGGCCGCCAACGAGGCCAGCCGGGAGCACCCCTGCCGGATCATCGTGCTCGCGGACGCCGGCGGCTCCGCGCCGACGCGCCTGGACGCCCAGATCCGGGTGGGCGGCGACGCCGGGGCCTCCGAGGTGATCGTGCTCCGCGGCTACGGCGAACTCGCCGAAGAAAGCGAGTCGCTCGTCGCGGCCCTGCTGCTGCCGGACGCGCCGATCGTGGCCTGGTGGCCGCACGGCGCCCCGAACAACGCCTGCGAGACCTCCATCGGGCGGATCGCGCACCGCCGGATCACGGACTCGGCCAACGAAGCCGACCCGCAGGCGGCCCTGGACAACATCCGGCGCACCTACAAGGCCGGCGACACCGACATCGCCTGGACCCGGCTGACGAACTGGCGCATCCAGCTCGCCGCCGCCCTGGACCAGGCGGACGGCTCCCCGGTCACGGCCGTCACGGTCGAAGGCGCCTCGGACTCCCCGAGCACGCTGCTGCTCGCGGCGTGGCTCACCCTGGCCCTCGACGCGCCGGTCACGATTGTGGCGGATCCCGCGGGAACCGGTATCCGGCGGGTGCGCCTGTCCCGCGCCGGCGGCGACATCCAGTTGTTCCGGCCAGGCCTGACGGTCGCCGAGCTGACCCAGCCCGGGCAGCCCGCGCAGCGCATCTCCCTGCCGCGCCGGAACCTGAAGGACTGCCTCGCCGAGGAACTGCGCCGCCTGGATCCGGACGAAGTCTTCGGTGAAGTGATTACTATGGGACTGCCACGTACCAATCTAAGGAGTGTCCGTCCCAGTGAGCGCTGACCCGAGAGTAAGCATCCATCCCGACTCGACCGTCCTCATGGCTGCGATCGCGGCCCGTCTGATAACCAAGCTCGTGGACATCCAGGACAAATACGGCGAGGCGACTGTGGTGCTTACCGGGGGCTCGATGGGCATCGGCTCCCTCCGGGCCGTGGCGGCGTCACCGGCGGCGCCCGCGGTCGACTGGGCGAAGGTGAACTTCTGGTGGGGCGACGAGCGGTTCGTTCCTGCAGATGACCCCGAGCGCAATTCTGTCCAGGCGCAGGAGGCCCTGCTTTCGCACATCAAGGTGGACCCGGCGCGCGTGCACGTGCCGGGGTCCACCGATGACTTCGAGACCCCTGAGGAGGCTGCCGCGAACTACGCCCGCCGGCTGAGTGAGGCGGCCGCCGCCGAGCACGCCGCGGACATGTCCGACGACCACCCGGAGCGTCCGGGCAGGCTGCCCCGTTTCGACATCGTCCTGCTCGGTGTCGGACCGGATGCCCATATCGCGTCCCTGTTCCCCGAGCAGGCGGGCATCCGCGAGAAGGAACTCACCGTCGTGGGTGTCCGCAACTCCCCCAAGCCACCGCCGGCGAGGATCTCCCTCACGCTGCCGGCCATCAACACGGCTTCAGAGGTCTGGATGATGGTGGCAGGTGATGACAAGGCCGGCGCGGTAGGCCTGGCCCTGGCCGGCGCCAACCCGGTCCAGGTCCCCGCGGCAGGCGCGCGGGGGCGGCTCGAGACGCTTTGGCTGATCGACGAAGACGCGGCCTCACGGGTCCCGGAGCAGCTCATCCGGAAGGGCCCGTCCCGCGCGTAGCCTCTCGAGCGCTCCGGCCAGCACGTCCTCGGCGTCCTGGCTGGAGCGCCGTTCTTTAACGTATTCGAGGTGGCTCTTGTAGCCATCGGCCGGAGTGCCCTCGACGGCGGGCGGCGCCCCGTCACGCGTGGCCGTTCCGCCGCAGCGGCGGCAGTCCCAGACGTCCGGGACGTCGTCCTCGGAAAGCTGGGCGAACACCAACACCGTTTCGTGTCCCTTTGGGCACCGGTAGGCCACATGCATACGGGGCTGGCGTGCGCCAGCCCCGTCAAGCGGTTCATACCGAGGAGTCGCCCCCTCGTTCGCCCCTACTCGGACACCCCTGAATCCGGAAGCAGAATGCAGCATCGGGAACTCCTGGCTACTTAGCTGGTGGAAGGTTGCATATCCTCAGCCACAGTGTAGTTCGAGAGTTCCCGATCCCGGGAGTGCCGCCGCAGCGGAGATAGTGATTTTTGGAACAAGTTGCCTAGGAATCGGCCCCGGTGCTGAAGCGCATGAGCAGACCGAGGGCGACGATCACGACGCCCCAGGTGACTCCCAGGATGACCGTAAACCGGTTGAGGTTGCGTTCGGCAACGCCCGAGGAACTAAGGCCTGAACTCATGCCGCCACCGAACATGTCGGACAGACCGCCTCCACGCCCCTTATGGAGCAGGATAAGCAAGGTCAGCAGGAGGCTGGTGATGCCCAGAAGAACCTGCAGAATGACATGAAGAACGTCCACGACGGCCTTTCAGAAGTTTGGGATTGCGGGGGCCAAGCCTGTGTCCGGTCTAATCCGTCAGCAGGTGACTCTCGAACCTGACAATATTAGCAAACTCGGCTGCGTCCAGGCTGGCGCCGCCGACGAGCAGTCCGTCAACGTCGCGTTCCTTCAGGATCGACGCGGCGTTGTTCGCCTTGACCGAACCGCCGTAAAGCAGCCGGGTCTTGCCGGCGACGTCGGCATTGAAGCGGCTGGACAGCTCGGCACGGATGGCAGCGCACATTTCCTGGGCGTCCTCCGGGCCGGCCACCTCGCCGGTACCGATCGCCCAGACGGGCTCGTACGCGACGACGAGTTCGGCGGCCTGCTCCTCGGAAAGGCCTTCGAGGGCGGCGCGCAGCTGTGCAAGCGTGTGCTCGACATGGGCCCCGGCCTGGCGGACTTCCAGGCCTTCGCCGACGCAGAGCACGGGCGTGAGGCCGTGGCGGAAGGCCGCCTTCACCTTGGCGTTGGCGAGTTCGTCGGACTCCTGGTGGATGGTGCGGCGTTCGCTGTGACCCACGAGGGCGTATTTGCAGCCGAGCTTGGCCAGGAACTGACCGGAGATGTCGCCGGTGTAGGGGCCGGAATCGAACTGGGAGAGGTCCTGGCCGCCGTAGACGATCTTCAGCTCATCGCCCTGGACCAGTGTCTGGACGCTGCGGAGATCCGTGAACGGCGGGAAGACGGAGACCTCCACCCGGCTGTAGTCGTGCCTGGCATCGGACAGGGTCCAGGCGAGCTTCTGCACGAGGGTGATGGCCTGGACATGGTCCATGTTCATCTTCCAGTTGCCTGCGATCAGGGGCTTGCGGTCGAAGGTGCCGTTGGTTGACGTTGTCACATGATCTCCAAAAAGGGTGCCGGTCAGAAATGCTGGTTCAGGAAAGTGGGGGCACGGGCTGCCCGTGGGGCGGACAGTCGGCGGGGCCCCTTCGTGCAAGGGGCCCCGCCGACCGGCGGACTCAGCGGTCCAGTACGCTCAGGCCGGGAAGTTCCTTGCCTTCAAGGTACTCGAGGCTGGCGCCGCCGCCGGTGGAAATGTGGCCGAACTGCTCGTCGGCGAAGCCGAGGGTCCGGACCGCGGCGGCCGAGTCGCCGCCGCCCACGACGGTGAAGGCCTCGGTTTCCGTGAGCGCCTGGGCAACCGCCCGGGTCCCGGCGGCGAAGGCGGGGAACTCGAAGACGCCCATCGGCCCGTTCCAGAACACCGTCTTGGCGCCCTTGATCCGCTCGGCGAAGGTCGCAGCCGATTCCGGGCCGATGTCCAGCCCGATCGCCTGGGCGCCGAAGCTGCTGCTTTCGATGCCGCGGGCAGGTACCGTCTCGTGCTCGGCGTCGGCCGCGAACCTGCTGGCCACGACGACGTCGCTCGGCACCACAAACTCGGTCCCCGCGTCCGCCGCGCGCTTCAGGTAGTCCTGCACGACGGAGATCTGGTCTTCCTCCAGCAGGCTTGCGCCCACCTTGTGGCCCTGGGCCGCCAGGAAGGTAAACATCATGCCGCCGCCCACCAGGATGGTGTCCGCCTTGCCCATGAGGTTGTCGATGACGGCGAGCTTGTCGGACACCTTGGAGCCGCCGAGCACGACGACGTACGGACGCGGAGTGTCGGTGGTGAGCTTACGCAGCACCTCGACCTCCTTGCGCACCAGATCGCCCTGATAGGACGGCAGCCGGAGGGCGACGTCGTTGACGCTGGCGTGCTTGCGGTGCACGGCCCCGAAGGCATCGTTCACGAAGGCGCCGTTGTCGCCCGTGAGCGCCACGAGCTCGTCCGCGAAGGCGCCGCGCTCGGCGTCGTCCTTGCTGGTCTCGCGGGGATCGAAGCGCACGTTCTCCAGGACCAGGACGTCGCCGTCCTGCAGCGCGGCCGCCAGCCGTTTCGCTGACTCCCCGACGGTGTCTTCGGCGAGGGAGACCGTGAACGGGGCAAGCTCGCGCAGGCGCGCCACAGCGGGCTCGAGCGAGTACTTGGCTTCGGGGGCGCCCTTGGGGCGGCCCAGGTGTGCCGTGACCAGCACGCGGGCACCGGCATCCGAGAGCTTCGCCAGCACGGGCAGGGAGGCCTTGATGCGGCCGTCATCAGTCACTGTAGAGCCGTCGAGCGGCACGTTCAGGTCACTTCTGACCAGAACGTACCGCCCGCGGACACCATCAGCGATCAGTTCGTCGAGGGTGTGGAATGTCATGACTCTTACCCTAGCCCAGCTTGGCTGCGACAAGCTCCGTAAGGTCTACGAGTCGGTTGGAGTAGCCCCATTCGTTGTCATACCAGGCAACAACCTTGACCTGGTTGCCGATGACCTTGGTCAGGCCGGAGTCGAAGATGGACGAGGCCGGGTCGCCCACGATGTCGGAGGAGACGATGGGCTCGTCCGTGTAGGTCAGCAGCCCCCTGAGCTCGTCGGTCTCGGACGCTGCCTTGAGAGCGGCGTTGACCTCCTCGACGGTGGTCTCGCGGGACACGGTGACGGTCAGGTCGGTCGCGGAGCCGGTCGGGACCGGCACGCGGATGGCGTAACCGTCCAGCTTGCCCTTGAGTTCCGGCAGGACCAGGCCGATTGCCTTGGCCGCGCCCGTGGAGGTGGGGACCATGTTGACGGCCGCGGCGCGGGCCCGGCGGAGGTCCTTGTGCGGGCCGTCCTGCAGGTTCTGGTCCGCGGTGTAGGCGTGGATGGTGGTCATCAGGCCGCGCTCGATGCCGAAGGAGTCGTTGATGACCTTGGCCAGAGGCCCGAGGCAGTTGGTGGTGCAGGAGGCGTTCGAGATGATGTGGTGGGCGGCCGAGTCGTAGAGACCGTCGTTGACGCCCATCACGATCGTGATGTCCTCGTCCGAGGCGGGAGCGGAGATCAGGACCTTCTTGGCGCCGGCGTCGATGTGCTTGCGCGCATCGGAGGCCTTGGTGAAGAAGCCGGTGGACTCGATGACGATGTCCACGCCGAGCTCGCCCCACGGCAGCTTGGCCGGATCGCGTTCGGCCAGTACCTTGATGATGTTGCCGTCAACGACGATGTTGCCGTCCTTGACCTCGATGGTTTCCTTCAGCCGTCCGCCGACCGAGTCGTACTTGAGCAGGTGGGCGTGGGCTTCCGGTCTGGTGAGGTCGTTGACTGCAACGATCTCGAGGTCTGCCCCCTGGGCCAGCGCCGCGCGGAAATAGTTGCGGCCGATGCGGCCAAAGCCGTTGATACCAATACGGGTCGTCACGTTTTTCAGTCTCCTTGGTGCTCTTGCGAACACGACTAGTTAAGCGGGCGTTCAAGCCAGCTAACAGATCCCGCACGCCATTGGGCAGAGATGATTACCAGATCGGAGGGCGACCAGCCACATTGCTGAAGGCTAACCGCCTTCCGTGACCTATCTTACGTTTAATTAGGCCTGCCCCCGCAAGTGCGGGGGCAGGCCATCCCACATTTTTCGGCCCAATCGGCCCGCGATGTGAGC
>JAODMV010000004.1 GCA_025464875.1 Arthrobacter sp.
AGAACCCGGGCACCAACCATCCCCGCATGCTCACCGAGCTTGAGGCGTGCAAGGAAAACGGCGGCGAGATCGTCGCCGTCAACCCCCTCCCCGAGACGGGCCTGCGCCGCTATAAGAACCCGCAGAAGGTCAAGGGCATCATCGGCCGCGGCACGGAGATCGCGGACCAGTTCCTGCAGATCAGGCTCGGCGGCGACATGGCGCTGCTGCAGGCCGTCTCCAAGCGGGTGCTCGACGCCGAGGCCAAGAACCCGGGGACCGTGCTGGACCACGCCTTCCTCGCCGAGCACTGCGAAGGACTCGACGAACTCAAGAAGCACCTGAGCCAGCTCGACGAGCAGGCCGTGCTTGAAGCAACGGGCCTGCGCGCCGAGGAAATCGATGAGCTCGCCGCCCGCTACCTCAAGGCCGAGAAGGTCATCATCACCTGGGCCATGGGCCTCACGCAGCACAAGAAGGCCGTGGCCACCATCAAGGAGATCATCAACCTGCTTCTGTTGCGCGGCAACATCGGCAAGCCGGGCGCCGGAGCCTCCCCCATCCGCGGGCACAGCAACGTCCAGGGTGACCGCACCATGGGCATCTGGGAGCAGATGCCCCAGTCGTTCATGGATGCCCTCGGCAAGGAATTCGACTTCGAGCCGCCGCGCGGACACGGTGCGGACTCCGTCGAGACCATCAACCGGATGCGCGACGGCGGGATCAAGGCCTTCATCGCTTTGGGCGGGAACCTGGTCTCCGCCATCTCGGACACGAACGCCGCGGAAGCCGCGATGGCGAATACCGAAATGACGGTGCAGATCTCCACGAAGCTGAACCGGTCCCACACGGTGACCGGCCACGAAGCGCTGATCCTTCCCACCATGGGCCGCACGGAAATAGACATCCAGGAATCGGGCCCCCAGTTCGTCTCCGTCGAGGACACGGTCTGCGCTGTCCACCCCTCCCGGGGCAGCGTCGAGCCGGTCTCCCACCAACTGCTCTCGGAGCCGGCGATCGTCAGCCGCCTTGCCAAGGAAGTCCTGGGCGAGAAGGTCAAGGCCGACTGGGACGGGTTCGAAAAGAACTACGACCTCATCCGCGATCACATCTCCCATGTGGTGGCGGGCTGTGAGAACTACAACGAACGGATCCGCCAGGAGGGCGGCTTCGTCCTTGCGAACGGCCCGCGGGACTCCCGCACCTTCCCGACGCCGACAGGCAAGGCCGTGCTTACCGTCAACGAACTGGAGCACGTCGAGAAGCCGGAAGGCACCTTGATCCTGCAGAGCATGCGCTCCCACGACCAGTTCAACACCACCATCTACGGGCACAACGACCGCTACCGGGGCATCAAGAAGGGCCGCCACGTGGTGTTTGTGAACCCGGAAGACATCGCCGAACTCGGTCTTGCGGACGGGCAGTTCGTCGACATCCGCGGGCAGTACCAGGACGGCGTGGAGCGCGTGGCCCGCAAGTTCCGGGTGGTCTCCTATCCCACGGCCCGCGGCTGCGCGGCCGCCTACTATCCGGAGGCGAATGTCTTGGTGCCACTGAACCACACGGCGGAAGGCAGCAACACCCCTGTCTCCAAGGCCGTCATCGTCCGGCTCGAAGCCAGCCTGGACCAGACGCCGGGCGGTTCCGAGCAGGCAGCTGCCGGTGCCGCGGCGCCGGGCGCGTCCTGACACCGTTCAGCCCGCAAGCGAGGGCCCGCGCGGGTTCCCGGCCGGGGAACGCGGGCCCTGCTGTTGATGTTGGTGCTGCTACTGGGCAGTCTTGGCCCAGCCACTGTCGTCGGGGCCGCCGGATTCCCCGTCCCCGGCGAGCTGGATGACCTTGTCCGCGGCGGTCACGACGGCGCCGTGCGTGCTCTTCCGGTCCCCGGTGGAGGCCGTGCCCGCGGCGTAGCCCACGATGAAGGCACTGAGGGCGCCGGCGTGCGGCCCCACGGACCGGGAGGACTCCTCGGCGACCTCGATGACCTTCTCGTGATCGACTTCCAGGTCAAGAATCTGCAGGGCCTGGATCAGGCGGCTGCTCCATTCCCTCAACGCACTGTCTTCCTCGCGGGACAAAGTCATCGCTGCTCCTTCTGCTGGGGCTGCCCGGGCTCCCTGCTTCCCGGGGCGTCGGCTACCACTCAAGGGATAGCACCCGCTCCGGCTTTGTGCAACGGACGCAAGCCCGACCGGGACGATGGAATCAGACGGAGGACCGGCCGGCATCCAGCCCTAGCTCCAGAGCGCCACGTGGAACTTCGAGCCGCGACGCTCTAGGCCGCGCGAGCCGCCCGGGGCAACCATCACGGCGGTCGCGTCCGCGGTGCTGACGAAGCGCTGCAGCATCTGCGCCATGGTGGTGGTCCGCCGGTGGTCCAGGGTGCTGGCCCACCACAGGCCAGAGACGGGTGTTCCGACGACGGGCAAGCGGACCAGGGCCCCACCCTGGATTTCGGCCCGAACAATGTGTCCCATCGCCAGCATGACCCCCTCGCCCGCCCGCACTGCGGCGAGGGCGTCGGTTTCGCTGCTGAGCCGGATGACGTCCGGCGCCACGCCCGCCGACGCCAGCCAGCGGCCCTCTTCCGTGCCCTCCTGGATCCCGGCAGGTCCGGCGAACCACGGCCTGCCCAGCAATTGGGCCACGGGCACCGGACCGTGCAGGCGCCCCAGGGGGTGCGCCGCAGCGGCCACGAAGACCCGCTGATAGCGCAGGAACGGAACGCACTCCAGTCCCAGCTCGGTAACCGTGCTGCCGGCCCGGGCCGGTGGCCGGGCTCCCAGCGCGATGTCGCAGGCGCGCTGTGCCAGGAGCGAGGCGAGGTCCTCGGCCGGTTCGGCGACCACATCCACCGAGGCCCCGGGGACCCGCTTCGTGAACAGGTCCAGGAGCCGGCCGGCCGCATGCTCTGCGAACGGCGAGGTGGCGACGATCTTCAGCCGTCCGGCGTCGTTCTTGGCGTGGGCGACCTCCCAGCGGGCCTGGTCCGCGAGCCCGACGATGTCCTGCGCGTAGTCGGTCAGGGCGCGGCCGCCGGGCGTCAGGGCGATGCCGCCCGCGGCGCGCACAAAGAGGGGGTCGCCAAGGTCCTGGCGGAGCGCCGCCAGGGCGGAGGAGACCGCTGGCTCGCTGACGCCAAGGGCCTCGGCGGCAGCGTGGAGCGAGCCCAGCCGGGCAACGAGTGCGAACGTGCGGAGTTGGCTCAATGTCATCGACACGGCGTCATAACCTTTCGCTTATGACGATATTGACACTCCGTATGGCACCGGGCAACACTGGCGTCAATTCGGCGCTGCGCGACGTTGCCAGGGCCCAGGAGTGAGGTAGGACTATGCAGATTCCGGCTCCATTCGACTATGTGCGCGCCACTTCGGTGGACGACGCGCTTGAACTCCTCTCGCGCCACGGCGCGGAGTCCCGGGTCGTCGCCGGGGGTCACAGCCTCCTGCCGATGATGAAGCTCCGGCTGTCCCGGCCCGAGTGGCTGATCGACATCAACGACCTTTACGAACTCGACTTCATCCTCCGCGACGGCGACAAGCTGCGGGTCGGCGCCCTGACCCGCCACACCACGCTCCTGGAGTCAGCCGAGGTTGCCGGGCTTTTCCCCATCGTCCGGGACGCCGAGTCAGTCATCGCCGACCCGATTGTCCGCAACCGCGGAACCATCGGCGGCTCGCTCTGCCAGGCCGATCCGGCCGAGGACCTGTCCACCGTGTGCGACGTCCTGGGCGCGGAAGCCGTCATCCGCGGGCCGGGCGGCGAGCGCATCTTGACTATGGCCGACTTCCACCGCGGCCCCTACGAGACGGCGGCGGGCCCGGATGAGTTGCTCTGCGAGCTCCGCTTCCCCGTCCGTTCCCGTTCCGGGAGCGCCTACGAGAAGGTTGAACGCCGGGTAGGCGACTGGGCTGTCGGTGCGGCCGGCGCCTCCGTCACGCTCGCCGGGGACGGTACGATCGCCGATGCCGCCGTCGGACTCACAGCCCTTGGACTCGACCACACGGTCGCGGAGGCCGGCGCGGTGCTGCGCGGCCAGCGTCCCGCGGAGGAGCTGTTCGTTGAGGCCGGACGGCTGGCAGCGGCTGCCTGCGATCCGGTGGACGACCAGCGCGGCCCGATCGACTATAAACGGCATCTCGCCGACGAACTCACCCGGCGCGTGCTGCGGCTAGCCTGCACCCGCGCAATCCAGACACAGGAAGGTTGACGGGGATGCAGATCAACATGACCGTGAATGGCAACGAAGTCACGAACGACATTGAACCCCGTGTGCTCCTCGTCCACTACGTCCGCGAGGTCCTCGGCCTGACCGGCACCCACTGGGGCTGCGACACAAGCAACTGCGGAACCTGCGTGGTCCTGATGGACGGGCAGCCGGTGAAATCCTGTACCGTCCTCGCGGCCATGGCCGCTGGCCACGACATCCGAACGGTCGAGGGACTGGCCGCAGGAGGAACGCTCGATCCCGTCCAACAGGGTTTCATGGCGGAACACGGGCTGCAATGCGGCTTCTGCACCTCCGGCATGATGCTGACCGCCCGTGCCCTGCTGGACAAGAATCCGCATCCGGACGACACGGAGATCCGGCAGGCCATCTCGGGACAGATCTGCCGGTGCACGGGTTACGCAACCATCGTCCGCTCCGTGCACTGGGCAGCGGCTCACCCCGCCGGCGCCGACGCGGCAGCCACTGTCGACGCGGTTCTCGACGGCACGGACAACGCGGTCCCGGATATCGCAACGGAGCTAGTGGAGACAGAGGTGAAGGCATGACCGTCATCCACGATCGGCCCAGCAACCCGGCGGCCGGCGACGAGGACCGGCCGATCGGCTATGGCCGCATCCAGCGCAAGGAAGATCCGCGTTTCGTCCGGGGCAAGGGCCACTACTTGGACGATATCGTGCTGCCCGGCATGCTCCACGGCGCCATTCTGCGCGCCCCGGTGGCGCACGCGCGGCTGGTGTCCATCGACACTGCCAACGCCCTCGCGCATCCGAAGGTCCTGGCCGTCATTACCGGGAAGGACCTGCTGGGCCTCAAGCTCGCCTGGGCGCCCACTCTCTCCGCGGATGTCCAGGCCGTGCTGGTGACCGACAAAGTCCGGTTCCAAGGTCAGGAGGTCGCGTTCGTGGTGGCTGAGGACCGCTACGCCGCGCGTGACGCGCTTGAGCTGATTGAGGTCGAATACGACGTCCTGCCTCCGGTCGTTGACGCCCGCAAGGCCCTCGATGCAGACGCCCCCGTGATCCGGGACGAGATCGAGGGCCGGAAAGACAACCGCATCTTCGACTGGGACATGGGGGACAAGGCCGCCACCGAGGCCGTCTTCGCCTCCGCCGACGTCGTCGTCAGCCAGGAGATCGTGTACCCCCGGGTCCACCCGGCCCCGATGGAGACCTGCGGTGCCGTCGCAGACTTCGATGCCGTCAACGGCAAGCTGACCCTCTACGAGACCACCCAGGCCCCGCACGCCCACCGCACCCTGTTCGCGATCGTCGCCGGCATCCCGGAGCACAAGATCCGCATCGTCTCCCCGGACATCGGCGGCGGCTTCGGCAACAAGGTCGGCATCTATCCGGGCTACATCCTCGCCGTGGTCGGCTCGATCGTCACCGGCCGTCCGGTGAAGTGGGTGGAGGACCGCTCCGAGAACCTGATGTCCACTTCGTTCGCCCGCGACTACATCATGCAGGGCGAGATCGCGGCCACCAGGGACGGGAAAATCCTCGCGCTGCGGACCAATGTGCTGGCGGACCACGGCGCGTTCAACGCCACCGCCCAGCCCACCAAAAACCCGGCCGGCTTCTTCTCCATCTTCACCGGCAGCTACGACCTCAAGGCCGCCTACTGCAGCGTCACGGGCGTCTACACGAACAAGGCGCCGGGCGGCGTCGCCTACGCTTGTTCGTTCCGCGTCACGGAGGCCGTGTACCTGGTCGAGCGAATGGTGGACATCCTGGCCCGCAAGCTGGAGATGGATCCAGCCGAACTGAGGCTGAAGAACTTCATCAAGCCGGAACAGTTCCCGTATGCCAACAAGACCGGGTGGGTCTATGACTCCGGCAACTACGAGCCCGCCATGCGGTTGTCCATGCAGATGGCCGGCTATGACGAACTGCGGCGCGAACAGAAGGAGAAGCGTGAGCGCGGCGAACTGATGGGGATCGGTGTCTCCTTCTTTACCGAGACCGTCGGCGCCGGGCCCCGCAAGCACTTCGACATCGTAGGCCTTGGCATGGCGGACGGCGCCGAACTGCGCGTCCATCCAACCGGCAAGGCCGTGGTCCGGCTCTCGGTGCAGAGCCAGGGCCAGGGCCACGAGACCACCTTCGCCCAGATCGTCGCTGAGGAACTCGGCATCCCGCCGGAGGACATCGATGTGGTCCACGGCGACACGGACCAGACACCGTTCGGCCTGGGCACCTACGGTAGCCGTTCGACTCCGGTCAGCGGCGGCGCCGTCGCCCTCGTGGCGCGAAAGGTGCGCGAGAAAGCGAAGCTGATCGCCGCGGCCATGCTGGAAACCCGATCCGAGGACCTGGAGTGGGAGAAGGGGCGCTGGTTCGTCAAGGGCGATCCCAGTGTCGGCAAGACCATGGCCGAGATCGCCCTGGGCGCCCACGGCACGGTGGCACTGCCCGAAGGGGTCGATGGCAACCTCGACGCCGAAGTGACCTACGACCCGCCGAACCTGACGTTCCCCTTTGGCGCCTACATCTGCGTGGTCGACGTAGATCCGGGCACCGGGCATGTCAAGGTGCGACGCTTCATCGCGGTGGACGACTGCGGCACCAGGATCAACCCGATGATCATCGAAGGCCAGGTGCATGGCGGACTGACCGACGGCGTCGGAATGGCGCTGATGGAAATCATCGAGTTCGACGCCGACGGCAACTGCCTCGGCGGGTCCTTCATGGACTACCTGATCCCCACGGCCATGGAGGTGCCGGACTGGGAGACCGGGTTTACCGTCACCCCGTCCCCGCACCACCCGATCGGCGCAAAAGGAATCGGAGAGTCCGCCACCGTCGGCTCGCCGCCGGCGATTGTGAACGCCGTCGTCGATGCCCTGGCACCCTACGGCGTCACGCACATGGACATGCCCTGCACCCCGGCCCGCGTCTGGGCCGCCATGCAGGGCCGCGCAAGGCCACCGATCTGACATGACCCCGGCCACAGGCTCCCTTACGGCCCGGGCGAATGACCTCGCCTCCCGCCGTGAGCCGTTCGTCCACGCCACGGTGGTCCGCGCGCAGCGGCCCACCAGCGCCCACGCCGGGGACACGGCCCTGGTGCTCCCCAGCGGTGAGATCCAGGGCTTTGTGGGCGGAAACTGCGTCGAGTCCTCGGTGCGTGAATACAGCCGCCAGGTGCTGGCGTCCGAGGAGCCACTCCTGCTGCGCGTGGTGCCCGGCGAGCCCTCCCGCAGCGTGGAGGAGGGCGCCGTCGAGGTCTCAAACCCCTGTCTCAGCGGCGGCGCCATCGAGATCTTCCTCCAGCCGCGCATCCCGGCACCGCGCGTGCTCGTGGTCGGCACGACGCCGGTGGCACAGGCGCTGGAGACCCTTGGTGCCGGCATCGGGTTAGCCGTGGAGCTCATCGACGGCGACTCGGCGGAGCCACGGACCGACGATGCGGCCCTGATTGTCGCCTCGCATGGAAAGGCAGAGGAAGCCGCCCTCGAGGCGGCCCTGCGCGCAGGTGTGCCCTACGTCGCCCTGGTTGCGAGCGAGAGCCGCGGGGCCGCCGTGCTTGACTCCCTCGACGTCGACGACGCACTGCGGGCGCGGGTCTTCACGCCCGCAGGCCTGCGGCTCGGAGCCCGCACCCCCGGGGAGATCGCTCTGTCGATCCTGGCCCAGCTCGTCCAGGAACGGGCCAAGGCCCGGCACGCCCCACCCCACCCGGCAGAAGCGCCGGCCGCGCCCGGATCCGCCGGAACGCCGGCGACGACGATCGACCCGGTCTGCGGCATGACCGTGGCGGCGGCGGAAACTTCGCCGCATCTCGAACACGACGGCGCCGCTGTTTACTTTTGTTCGCCCGGCTGCCGTGCCGCCTTTCACAAGGATCCGGAGCACTATGCCCCCACACCCTGAGCGCAGGAGCGCCGGCCTGATCCTGGCGGCAGGAGGATCGCGGCGCCTCGGACGGCCAAAGCAACTGCTGCCCTACGGCGGGGGCGTGCTGCTGGACGCCGTCCTTGCCACCGCCCGGGACTGCGGCTTGGACCAGATTGTCCTGGCACTGGGAGGAGCGGCCGCGGAGGTACAAGGCACTGTGAATACCAGCGGCTGCGACGTGGTGGTCAACCGCGACTTCGGCGAGGGCTGTTCTTCCTCGATTGCCACGGGAATGGCCGTGCTGCACCCGGAAACGGATGCTTTGGTCCTGTTGCTCGGGGACCAACCGGGGGTCCGGGCCGCGAGCGTCCGCGCACTGCTGGGCGTCCTCTTCGGCGGACCGGGTCCGGAGGGCGCCGCGCCGCGGAGCCGCCTTCAAGGGGCTGACCGGCCCGGCATCGCCGTGTGCCGCTACGACAACGGGATCGGCCATCCCCTGGCCTTCGCCAAGGCGTTCCTGCCAGAGCTGTCCGGCTTCCACGGTGACAAGGCGGTCTGGAAGCTGCTGGACCGGCGGGCGGACGACGTCGTCGAGCTTGCCGTCCCCGGTCCCGTGCCGCTGGACGTCGACACGGAAGAGGACTACCGCCGGGTCCTGGCCGAGTTGGAAGGAGCGCTGTGAGCGCGGCGGCGCGCACCGGCGCAGAAGAGGACGTACGGCGGCGGGTGCCCGATGTTCCCTCGCTGATGGCAGCGCTGGACCGGAACGACTACCTGGCCGAGGTAGGCCTGGCCACGGCACTGTTCCTCGCCGTCCGGCTGCCGCAGCCCATCCTCCTAGAGGGAGAGGCCGGCGTGGGCAAGACCGAGGCGGCGAAAGCCCTGGCCGAGTTGCTGGATACGCCGCTCTACCGGCTGCAGTGCTACGAAGGGATTGACGCCGGTGAGGCCCTCTACGAGTGGAACCACCAGAGGCAGCTCCTCGGGATCCGGCTGGCCGAAGTGCGCGACGCCTCCGTCACCGAAGCCGACCTCTTTAGCCCGGAGTACCTGCTGCGGCGACCGCTGCTTCAGGCGATCGAGCACGGCGGCCCGAGGCCTGCGGTGCTGCTGCTGGACGAGATCGACCGCGCTGACGCCGAGTTCGAGGCCTTCACCTTTGAGCTACTGGCCGAGGCCGCGGTCACCATCCCGGAACTCGGCACTATCCAGGCCACCCATCCGCCGATCGTCATCCTGACCTCCAACCGGACCAGGGATCTGCACGACGCCCTCACCCGCCGCTGCCTCTATCACTGGATCGACTACCCCGGACCGGACCGGATCGCGGAAATCATCCGACGCCGCGTACCGGCGAGCAGCGGCCCGCTCGCCCTGCAGGCCGCAGCCGTGATCACCAAGCTGCGCACCCTGGACCTTGCCAAGCCCCCGGGGATTTCGGAGGCCATCGATTGGGTTGCAGCCCTGGCCGTACTGGGCGTCGGACATATTGACGCCACGACGGCGGAGCGGACCTGGGGCTCGATCGTCAAGAACCGGGATGACCTGGAGCTGGTCGGCGCCCGCGGGGCAGCCTGGCTCGTGGACGGCACCGGTGGCTGAGGGCGCCGCGCCCCCGGTGGTGGCGGCGGCCCTGTCCGCTGCCTTCATCACGGCCCTGCGGCGGGCGGGGCTGTCCTGTTCCCCCGACCGGGCGGTCCGGCTCGCCGAAGCCCTCCACCTGGTCCCTCCGAGCGACGTTGAACCGCTCTACTGGACGTCCCGGGTGGTGCTGGTGTCCACACGTGAGCAGCTCCCGGTGTTTGATGCCGTCTTCTCCGCCGTGTTCCGCGGCGGCTTCGATCCTGCCGCGCAGCTGCTCGGTGCGGGAGCGCCGGCGGCGGGCCTCGAAGAGGCCCATACCCGGCCTTCCCCCGGCGACAACCGCGCGACGCCGATCGAACAGCCCCGCCAGCGTTCCCATCCAGCCGTTGCCTCGGCCGGAGCGGAGGGCCCCCCGGGCCGCGATCCTTCCGAACGGGAAGCCATGCTGGCCGCGGCCTCAACTGACGAGCACCTGCACGAGATGTCCTTCGCGGCGCTTTCCTCCGAGGAAGTCCGCGACATCAGGAGCCTGGTGGCCCGGCTGCTGCTCGCGACGCCGGCGCGCTTGAGCCGACGCACCCGCAAGTCCGCCCACAGCAGCGCCCGGCTGGACATCCGGGCCACGGTCCGCGCGGCCCGGCGCTCCGGTTCCGACACCACCCGGCTGCTGTATGCCCGGCGTCGTGAGCAGCGGCGCAAACTGGTGCTGCTTTGCGACGTCTCCGGCTCGATGGAACCGTACGCGCGGGTCTTCGTCTCGCTGCTGCAGGGATCGGTGGCCTCTGCCGGGGCTGAGGCGTTCGTGTTCTCCACCCGCCTGACACGACTAACCCGGCAACTCTCGCTGCGCGACCCCGACGAGGCGCTGGCCCGTGCCGCCGCCACGGCCCCCGACTGGGCCGGGGGTACGCGGATCGCCGATAGCCTCCGCCGCTTCGTGGACGAACACGGCCGCCGCGGGCTCGCCCGAGGCGCGGTGGTTGTGATCTTCTCCGACGGCTGGGCCCAGGAGGATCCCGAGCAGGTCGGCGCCCAGATGGCGCGGCTGCGGAGGCTGGCGTACCGGGTTATCTGGGTGAATCCGCGCAAGGCGGCACCGGGCTACCAGCCGCTGGTGGGCGGAATGGCGGCCGCCCTGCCATACTGCGACGCCTTTGTCAGCGGCCACAGCTACACGGCGTTGGTAGAGCTGGCAGCCGCAATCCGCGGCGACGGCCAGTCATCATTTGAGAGGCAAAGGACCAGCTAATGCACATTGACAGCACATTCGAGGTAGTCGCCCCGATCGATCAGGTGTGGGACACGCTCACGGACTTTGAACGGGTGGCCGGCTGCGTCCCCGGCGCCAGGATCCTGAACAAACTCTCCGAGGATGCGTACCAGGTGGGCATGACGGTAAAGCTAGGCCCGGTAAACATGCAGTACAAGGGCCTGCTGAATGTCGTCGAGCGCAATGCCGCCGAACACCGCGCGGTACTCAGCGGCAAGGCCCAGGAGACGCGCGGGCAGGGCACCGCGGAGGCAACCGTCACGCTGCTCCTAACAGAAGATGGCGGCCCTACGCGCGGGACCGTCACCGCCGACGTGGCACTCTCCGGAAAGGCCGCTGCCATGGGCAAGGCGGTTATTGGCAGCGTCACCGAGCAGATGATGTCCGTCTTCGCGAAGAATCTGCAGGCCATGCTGGCGGATCCGGCGAAGGAACCTGCCCTTGTTTCCGGATCCGCTTCGGAGACGAGTGCGGCGCCCGCGCCCGCGCCTGCGGAAGACTCGGTGGCCGGAGCGGTGGCCGGTTCCGCCCCGTTACAGACGTCGGAGCTCACGCGCCCCGTTCCGATGGCTGTCCCTCCGGCCATCAGCGCGGCGGCAGCGCCCGCGAGCGGCAGCCTGGACGCGTGGAACCTCGCCAAGGGCGTCGCCGCAGATCAGCTCTCGAGCCCCGGCAAGCTTTTCGGCGTCGTGGCCGTGGTGGCGTGCCTCGCCTACTGGGCCGGCCGGCGGTCGGCGTTCCGGATGCTCCGGCTTTGCGGCAGGCTCTGAGGACCGCCCATGCGTGATGTTCTGGATGCCATGATGCCGGGCTGGCGGAGGGGCGACACCGCAGGGCTGGCCACTGTCGTGAGCACTTACAGTTCCGCCCCGAGGCTCCCGGGGGCGTCCATGCTGGTCACTGCCGCGGGCGAAGCTGTGGGGTCGGTTTCAGGCGGCTGCGTCGAGGGCGCCGTCTATGAGCTCGCCACACAGGTCAGGGAGGAGGGAAAGGCGGTCCTCGTGCGCTACGGGATCAGCGACGACGATGCGTACGCCGTCGGCCTGACCTGCGGCGGGATCATCGACATCTTCGTGGAGCCGGTCTCGCCGGAGAGCTTTGCCGAACTCGACGACGTCGGACAGGACATCGCGGCCGGGCGGCGGGTGGGGGTCGCAACGGTGATCGAGCACGCGGACAGCAGCCGGCTGGGCCGACACCTCGTCGTTAGGCCGGACGGTTTCGACGGCGACCTCGGCTCCGAGCGGTCCAACTGTGCTGTCGGCGATGACACCCAGGGCCTCCTCGCCGCCGGGCAGACCGGTATCCTCAGCTACGGCCTCGACGGCGAACGGCTCGACACCGGCATGCGGGTCTTCTTCGCAAGCTACGCGCCGCCGCCGCGGATGCTCGTCTTCGGAGCCATCGACTTCGCCGCCGCGCTGGCCCGGCTGGGATCCTTCCTCGGATACCGCGTCACTGTCTGCGACGCCCGTGCCATCTTCGCCACTCCCGCCAGGTTCCCGGACGCGGCGGAAGTCGTCAACGCGTGGCCGCACCGCTATCTGGCCGAGCAGCTTTCCAAGCGCCTGGTGGATGAACGGACCGTCCTCTGTGTCCTTACACATGACCCGAAATTCGATATCCCGCTGCTGGAAGTGGCCCTGAGCGGCAGCCCGGTCGCTTTCATCGGCGCCATGGGCTCCCGGCGGACCCATGCGGACAGGATTGCCCGGCTGCGCCACGCGGGCCTGGGCGAGGCCGAGTTGTCCAGGCTCCACAGCCCGGTGGGACTGGACCTCGGCGCACGCACCCCCGAGGAGACGGCAGTCTCCATCGCGGCCGAGTTCATCGCCAGGCAGTGGAACGGCACCGGCGTGCCGTTGCGGCAACTTGGCGAGCGGATCCACCACGAGGAGCCACGCTGATTGCCGACGGCGCCCTGCGCTGGGCAATGACAGCCGTGCTGCTGGCAGCGACCCTGTACTCGGGCTTCCGGGCCAGCAGGAAATCGGCGCTGGCCAACCGGGTCGACCATGGCCTCCATGCCGTGATGATGGCGGCCATGGTCCTCATGCTGGCGCCCGGCGTACAGTGGGCCGTGCTGCCCCAGATTCTCGTTTTCGTCCTGGCCGCTGGATGGTTTCTCATCCAGGCCGCGTCCCTGCCGGCAATCCATGGAGCCGGCACCGGACTCGCCGGCCGCGGAAAGCCTCTCTACGACGCACTCGTCATGGCGGCCATGGCGTACATGCTGGCCGCGATGGCCTTCCACGGGACCCGCGAAGCGGGTGCGGGCACGGACGTTGCCGTGATCCTGGGCCAGTCATCACATCACCGCGGGGATGCGGCCGCAGGGCAGCCACTGGCCCGGCCACTGCAGGACTGGGGCGGTCAGCCGGCTCTTCTCCTGGCCGTGGCGTTCTCAGTGGCCGGAGCCCTCTGGGCAGTGCGCATGCTCCGGCAGCTTCGAGACGAGGCCAAGGCGCAGCCGGCCCGCCCCGGTCAGGGCCCTTCCGGACGCCGTCTCACCGTTCACCACCGCTCCGGACGCCGTCTTCCGGCGGGCAATTCTCCGGGACAAGGTTCTCTGCGAATTTGCGACACCGTCCTTGAGCTCGTGGGCGCGGCTTCGATGGCCGTCATGTTCGCGGCGTTGGTGCCCTGACCGTCGTCCCGCACCGCCAAACGTCGGGCGTAAGCTCGTGGGATGGCGAGATACTTCGATGTGCACCCCGACAACCCCCAGCCGCGCTCCATCAACCAAGTCATGGATATCGTGCGGGCGGGCGGCCTGATCGCCTATCCGACCGACTCCTGTTACGCACTCGGCGCGCAACTGGGGAACAGGGACGCGCTGGACCGCATCCGCGGGATCCGCCACCTCGACGACAAGCACCACTTCACGCTGGTCTGTAAGGACTTCGCGCAGCTGGGGCAGTTCGTGCAGATCGACAATGATGTGTTCCGCAGCATCAAGTCCGTCACGCCCGGCAGCTACACCTTCATCCTGCCCGCGACCAAAGAGGTACCCAAGCGCCTGCTGCACCCGAAAAAGAAGACCGTCGGGGTACGCATCCCGGACAACCCTGTGGTCCAGGCGCTGCTGGCCGAGCTGGGCGAACCATTGCTGTCCAGCACGCTGCTGCTCCCCGACGAGGAGGAACCGCTGACTCAGGGCTGGGAAATCAAGGAACGGCTCGACCACGTTCTGGACGCCGTGATCGACTCCGGCGACTGCGGGTCCGAGCCGACCACGGTCATCGACTTTTCCAGCGGGGTTGCAGAGATCGTCCGACGCGGGACGGGTGACCCGTCCCGGTTCGAATAGGACTAGGTGGCTACCGTTCCGGAAGGCGGCGCCGCCTGGCGCGGCCGCCGGTTCCAGAGCCACCGGCGGATGAGGTCAATGGCAGCCAGCAGCCCTGCGAGGGGCGAAAGGACTGCAGCCGCGTAGACGAACAGCAACCAGGTCAGAGTGGCCACCGGCGTCTGGTTGGTGCTCAACAGGGACAGCCCGCCGAACAGTCCCAAGGTCCAGAAAAGGACCACTGCGAACAGTACCGTCGCCGCGGGGAAATATTCGTTCTTCACGACCGAAACCAAGGTTTTCATAGACCCTCCTCATGCCTGGCGGTGGAGAAAGTCCGCCGGAGTCATTCCCAGTATGGGGCCAGCGGCCGCCGGATTCTCGGAGAATCCCGGCCGGGTGATGAAGCTAACTCGCACGGGGTCCGCCCAACTATTTCCAGCGGGGCCACGCACGACGAAGCGAACGTATGTTCGAATGATAGATGGGCGCTGCAGACAGCGTCCGCGCCGCCCTCTACGTCCGCCGGCCCCGCGGATTCCTGGAGAAACATGCGTAGCAGTCCGCGCGGAATGCGGCGGGCGCGGCCAAGGCTGCCGGAGGCGGTGTGCTGTCAGACGGCGGCCCGGACCCTCTGCAGGAATGAATCAACGACCCGCCCGGCGTTCTCGTGCATGCGCCTGGATTCTGCCGCGGGCAGTTGCCGGCCCTTGGGCCCGTTCAACCGCTCTCCCAGGTACAGCAGTGCTGCCAAGACCTCGGACAGCTCGGTGTTGCCTTCGGCGCGCTTGCGCAGGAGTCGCAGGTGCGCCTCCTGAAGGGCCGGGCCGGGCGCACAGCCCAGGTCCCGGTCGAAGAGCCGGCGGCATCGGTCGTACGCGGACAGACCCTCGACCGGCAGGCCTGCTTGTTCGTACCCGGTCACCAGTACGGTCCATGCCTTTTCGTTGAGGGGCTCGGAGCGGATGGCTGCCTGTGCCAGGCTGACGGCGACCTCGGGCTTGTCCAGCAAAGCTGCGGTCTCTGCGGCGAAAATCTGCGCAGCCACCTTTTCCGCAGCTTGGCGTGTCCGAGCCTCCTCAGCCCAGTCGGCGGCGAGTTCGGACCCGAGAAGCGGCTCGGCGGAGATGGCCAACGCCTGGAGCAGCAGCTCATGGGCTTCAGCGGGCGTCGCCTCGGCGGCGGCGCGGACCAGCCGGCGGAAATTTGCAAGGTCAAGATCCACAAGCTGCGGATCCAGGACGTAGCCGCTGTTCGCAGTGCGGAGCGGGCCGGTCTTGGTCTGGCCGGGCTGGATCGCCCGGCGGATGCCGCTGACGTAGCTCTCAAGCGTGGCAACGGCGCCGTCGCTGGCATCTGGACCCCACAGGATTTCGATCAGCCGGGTCTTGGAAACGGGCGTTCCCAGATTCAGCAGAAGTATTTCCAGGATGTGCCGTGGCTTGCAGCCGCCCATGTCCGCGGCTGTGAGTGCGACACCGTCCCGGCGCACTCCGAAAGTTCCGAAAAGGCGAACCGATATCGACGGTGTAGGTCCGTTCAGTTTCTCCACGATGTTCTCCGATTTCCCCAGATAAACGAACTCAATCGCATTTGTGAGAGGCCGGATTGCCTGCGGAACCATGCGGTGGACGCCCTGTTCCTCCGACTTCCAATCACACCGTGACACGCCAGGCATGGCCCAACAAGCCGTGCAACTACCCGATCTTCCACCCGGTAAAAGACGGGTACCGGTGCCAGTACCGCCGAGTACGGCCGACGACCGGTTGGCAGGTGGCTCGACGCGCGGGGCAGGTAATTTTCGCTGCGAAAGTCGTGCGTCCTCAAGTATTCGCCGAAGCCGTCCCGCACGGGAAAAAGTTGGCTTGCCACGGCCAAATCCGGCGTTCCGCCCAGCGATCGGGGTTGGCCTACGGAGCGACAACGTGCGAGCGGCGGCCCCTACGTCTTGTCGGTCATCTCCTGGGGTACCGCCACCAAGTGAAGTTCCACGCCGTCTCGGAGCACGGCAAGGTCCAGTGGCGCGCCGATGGCTTCGGCAAAGAGCAGCCTCTGCAGGCTCTCGGCGTTGGAAAGGGATTTTTGTCCAGCGCTCAGGAGGACGTCGCCGGCGCGGAGCCCCCCATGTTCGGCAGGCGATCCTGCGAGGACCTCGACGACGAGCAGCCCCTCCCTGCGTCCCGCCCGGACCACCGTGCTGGCCGGCAGCTGGACGGGGGTGTTCACGAGGCCTAGATAGGCGCGCCGGACGCGCCCGTCCTTGAGCAGCGAGGCGATGATCCGTCGGGAGGTGGCGTTGACAGGAACAGCCAGACCCAGCCCTGCCCCGGCCACGGCAGTGTTGATGCCTACAATCCGGCAGCGGGCGTCCGCGAGCGCGCCTCCGGAGCTGCCCGCGTTGAGGGCGGCGTCGGTCTGGATAACGTCCTCGATCATGCGCCGGTTGCGCCCGGACCAGACAGGGATGGACCGGCCCAGGCCGCTGACGACGCCGGCCGTCACCGAGCCCGCCAGCCCCAAGGGGTTGCCGACAGCGATCACAAGCTGCCCGACCCTGAGCGATTCGGCGTCACCGAATTCCGCGGGCGCCGCAGTAGGGGCCCTGCCGTGGACAACGGCGAGGTCGGAGAGGGGATCAGCGCCGACCACCTCTACTGCGGTCCTGGTGCCATCGGCAAAGATCGCGTGGCCGGCCTCGGTGCCGCCCACCACATGGGCGTTGGTGACGAGGTAGCCGTCGGAGGTGAACAGGACCGCAGATCCCGCCCCCACCCTGAACCTGCCGTTGCGTCCGTTGCCCGTCATCTCGATCGCGGCGACGTGAGGCGTAACCGCTTCGGCGACGCGGACAACCGTTGCGGAATAAGAGTCCAGCGGGTCCTCGGACGCGTCAGACCCCGACGCCCTGCTGATCAGCGTTGCCACCATGCACCTCCTGCGAACCGGTACCTATCCAAGTGAACCACCGGCAACGGGGCGGTAGTCCTGGACCCTCCTACGCCGTCAGAGAAACACGCCGGAGGACCGGCATCGCGGAAACAGTTCAACGCGCCGGCAATCCGCCACTAGGCTCGGGAGGAGACCAGCCCATCAGCCACAGGAGAACCCACGTGAACCCAGCGTCCGCAACACCTGACCCGCTGCCTCCGCTGGGCCTGACCTGGGGCATCAAGCGCAGCTTCATCGACTACATCACGGGGCTTCCGGATGGCGCCGTTTCAGCAGCCGACGGCGCCACGGTGGTCGAACCAGGCCGGTTCTGCTTTACCCCCGATGGCTCCGATTACAACGTTGCTCAGGGCGCGGGGGTGCTGCGCTTCCGGGGCGACGTCCGCCTCGCCGGCCACCACGGAATGATGTTCGTCCGGCTGTTGGATCCCTGGGTCGAGCTCACCGGCGGCCGCGGGATCCTGTCCATCAGCACGGGCGGCGGCGGGCAGGAGCGCACGGACGTGGGCACCCTGCGGGCTGCGGCGCCCCGGGAAGTTGACGGGTACCTGGTCTGGGAACGCGTCGAGGTGCTGATCTCCCCCGCGGGCTCGGAACTGTTTGACGGCCAGTACGCCGCCGGACAGCAGATGGACCCCCTCGTCATCCGGGTCGCGGCCTAGGCGCAGACCAGGCCACGGGCCACCCCCGGCCGGAACTTCCACTGCAATTCTTCCGGTGCTCTGGGCAGCCGCCGGCCCATCTGTAAGGATGTGAACTGACGTGGCGCCGTCGAGGGCCTAAGTTCGTTGAAGGAGACCTGCGTGGTTGAATCCACCGTTGTGGACGAGGCATCCCGGCTACATGTGCTCACAGCCTTGGCAGCGGGCGCGGACATCCTGCCCGAAGATCCGGACGGGGCAGCTTTCCGGCGGCGGTTCGACCTCCATTTCCCCGAACTCTGCCGGCTGTTCCACGATCTCTACGGCTCGCGGCCGGACTGGCTGGAACAGCTCACCGCCCTGCTGTTGCAGGCCGCCCGCTCGTGGACGGAAAGGCCGCCCGAGCTGAAAGCCCTCGACGCCGAGCGCGAACACAACAGCGGCTGGTTCCAGTCCGAGCGAATGCTCGGCGGCGTCTGCTACGTCGACCGCTACGCGGCGGACCTGGACGGAGTCCGCGCCCGGCTCCCCTATTTCAAGGAACTCGGCCTGAGCTACCTGCACCTGATGCCGCTGTTCCTGGCTCCCGAACCGCTATCCGACGGCGGGTACGCCGTCTCAAGCTACCGGAAGGTCAACCCCAAGCTCGGCACCATGGAGCAACTGCGCGCGCTCGCTGCCGAACTGCGGGCCAACGGCATCAGCCTGGTCGTCGACTTCATCTTCAACCACACCTCCAACGAACACGAGTGGGCCCGGAAGGCCGCTGCGGGCGACGCGGACTACAGCGACTACTACTGGATCTACCCGGACAGGAAGATGCCGGACGCCTTCGAGGAAGACGTCCGGGAGATCTTCCCGGACGATCATCCCGGCTCGTTCGTCGAGCTCGCCGACGGGCGCTGGGTCTGGGCGACCTTCCACACTTTTCAGTGGGACCTGAACTACGCCAATCCGGAAGTGTTTCGGGCCATGGCCGGCGAAATGCTCTTCCTGGCCAACCAGGGCGTGGAGATCCTGCGGATGGACGCCGTCGCCTTCATCTGGAAGCAGCTCGGGACGCCGTGCGAGAATCTGCCGGAGGCCCATACCCTGCTGCAGGCCTTCAACGCCGTCTGCAGGCTCGCCGCGCCGTCGGTGCTCTTCAAATCCGAGGCGATCGTCCACCCCGACGAGGTCGCCCAATACATCGATCCTGCCGAATGCCAGCTCTCCTACAATCCGCTGCAGATGGCGTTGATCTGGGAAGCAATGGCCACCCGGGAGGTTTCGCTTCTGGCCCAGGCCCTCGAACGGCGCCACAACATCCCGGCCGGGACCTCGTGGGTGAATTACGTGCGCAGCCATGACGACATCGGCTGGACTTTCGCCGACGAGGACGCCGCTGAGTTGGGCATCAACGGCTACGACCACCGGCGGTTCCTCAACTCGTTCTACGTCAACCGCTTCCCCGGGAGCTTCGCACGCGGGGTCCCCTTCCAGGACAACCCGCGCACGGGTGATTGCCGGATTTCCGGCACGACGGCGTCCCTGTTGGGGCTGGAGGACGGGTCCTCCCAAGCAGTGGCCAGGATTCTGCTGGCACACTCCGTGGCCTTCAGCACGGGCGGGATCCCCCTGCTCTACCTCGGCGACGAGGTGGGGCAGCTCAATGATTACCAGTACGCCCTCGAAGAGGGCCACGGAGCGGACAGCCGGTGGGTACACCGGCCCCACTTCCCGGCCGAGCGGTACGCAAGGCGCCATCGCCCGTCGACTCCCGAAGGCGCGGTCTTTGCGGGTTTGCGGAAAATGGTTTCGGTGCGTGCCAGCGCACCGGAACTGGCCGGAACCCGGCTGGTGGAGTTCAGTACGAATAACGCGGGCGTCCTGGGCTATCAGCGGCCGGGCGCCGGAACGCAGATCCTGGCCCTCGCCAACTTCAGCGACGGACCGCAAACGATCTCCGCGGCGACGCTGTCAGGTTTCGCGGCCGACGCCGTCGACCTCTTGGCTGGGTCCAAGGTGCGCCTGGACGAAGGAATCGTGCTCGGCCCACACGGGTTCGTCTGGCTCCGGGTGCGGGCCGCCCCGTGAGGCGAGTCGTGCACCGACGCTTCACCGGCCATCGCCGGGGAGAAAACGCCCGGCCGCCCGCTGGTTGAGGAGAGCGTGCGGCCGGACTCTTTGGACACTGGCCGCCGGGCTACACACCGACCGGCACGCCTTGCGGGTCCTCTAGCAACTGTCCCGCATCCCGCTGAGAGCACGCTGAGAGAGGCCGAACGTGGGAACCGGGCGGGGGCAAACCGGGCTCGTAGGGTGCAGAAGCGGCCTTACCGTTGTCCGGGGCGCAGAGTTGCCCCATTCTTGGAGCATGGAAGAGGGCACGTCAGGGGTCCCGCGTTCCCGCAGCAGCGGGTGGGGTGTGCGAAAACGCTCGACGGCGGTCGCCGTGATCGTCGTGGCAGCGGCACTGTTGCTTGGCGGTGGGATCCTGTTGCTGCTGCTGCACACCTCGCTGACCGCTTCGACCGAGTCGGCCGCTGAGCAGAAGACCCAGCATGTGGTCGCGGAGCTGGAGGACCTGGACCTTACCGACGCCGGCGACTACATCGTTGCCGGTGCGCTCGCTGGCCAATTCGTCCAGCTGCTGGCCCCTGCGGGCCATGTCGTGGCCAGTTCTGACCCCAATGTTGCCAACTCCCCGCTGTCCGCACAGCAGCCCGCCCCCGGGCAGACCCTGACCCGGAATGTTTCCAGTCTGCCGAGCATCGGGAGCAACGATGATTTCTACATTGTCACCACGGGTGTGCGGGTGGGCGAGGATGTCTACAGAGTGGTCGTCGCCTCAAACGTCCAGGTCCAGACGGACACCCTCTCCACCGTCGCCTGGTTCATGCTCGGGGCAACGCCGTTGCTCCTGGTCGTGGTCGCGGCATCCGTGTGGCTGCTGGTCGGGCGCTCCCTGCGCCAGGTTGAACGGATCCGGGGCCAGGTCGCGCGAATCAACGCCGAACGCCTCGACGGACGCGTCGATGTCCCGCCCACCAACGACGAAATCCATGCCCTTGCACTGACCATGAACATGATGCTGGACCGACTTCAGGCCTCGGACCGTGAACAACGCCGCTTCGTCTCGGACGCGAGCCACGAATTGCGCAGCCCCCTGGCAACCCTGAGTGCCGGAGTGGAGATCGCCACGGCAGACCCTTCCGGGGCGATGTGGCATCAGATGAAGGATGTCCTGTCGGAGGAAACGGCCCGCATGAGCTACCTGGTGGAGGATCTGCTGACCCTGGCCAAGACGAACGACGGCGGCCACAAGCTCGAGCAGTCGGACGTGGACCTGGATGACGTGGTGGACCAGGAGATCCGGCGGCTGCGCTCCACCAGCCGGAGGCAGATCACGGCCGAGCTCAGCCCGGCCCGGATCACAGGCGATGCCCGCCGGCTCGCGCAGGTGCTGCGGAACGTCCTGGACAACGCCGAGCGCCACGCCCTGTCCCGGATCACCGTCCGCCTGAGCATCTCCGCCGACGCAGCCGTGGTCACGGTCGACAACGACGGCGATCCGGTACCCGAAGCAGATCGGGACCGAATCTTTGAACGGTTCGTCCGCCTCGATGAGAACCGCTCCCGTGAAGGCGGCGGCAGCGGACTCGGGCTATCCATTGCGGCCGGAATCATGGCCGCCCATCACGGTTCCATCCGGGCAACCGACGGCCCGGCGGGCGAGTGCCGCTTCGAGCTGACCTTCCCAGCCCTCGATGCGGACAACGCCACCTCGTTCACGTCTGCGGAGGGGCGCCGGCCGCGGCCGCAGGGGTCGGGTCGGCGCTGAGCAGGTATCCCATGCCGCGCACGGTCCTCAGGCTCTGCAGGCCAAACGGGGCATCGATTTTGCGCCGGAGATAGCCGACATAGACCTCCACCACGTTGTCCGCGCCCTCGAAGGCCGGATCCCACACGTGGTCCAGAATCTCAGCTTTCGACACTATCTGGTCATGCCGGCGCATCAGGTACTCCAGGAGCCCGTATTCCCGCGCCGTGAGGCTGATGACTGAATCGCCGCGGCGGACCCTGCGGTTCACCGGATCCATTGTCAGGGTTCCCAGGGTCAGCACGACGGGCCGCTCCGGTGCTCCCCTTCGGATCAGTGCCCTGATCCTCGCCACCAGGACCCGGAAGCTGAATGGCTTGGTCAGGTAGTCATCGGCGCCCAGGTCGAAGGCGTCGGTCTGGTCGTATTCGCCGTCCTTGGCCGTGAGCATCAGCACCGGGGTCCAGATCTTGCGTTGCCGCAACTCCTTCAGGACGTCGTAGCCGTTCTTAAGCGGCAGCATCAGGTCGAGCAGGACCACGTCGTAGGCGTTGTCCGTCGCGGCCGTCAGGCCACTGACGCCGTCGTGGGCGATATCGACGATGAAGCCTTCGATCCTCAGCCCGCGACGGACCGTCTCGGCCAGGGCTCGTTCATCCTCCACCATCAGAATCCTCATCGCGGGACTCCCCTCTGAGACAGTAGGGCGCTTCGTTCAACAGCTTAGGCCTGTCGGCGGCGCGACGTCGCTTGTCGTGAGGGTCACTGCGCCATTGGCCCCCGTTCCCGGCAAATTCCCGGTTCGATACTGTACCGTTCAATCCCGGAAAGCCAGAACAACGGAAAAGAGAACCAACCAGGTGGCAACCGATTATGACGAAGTCCGATCCGACGTCGCGGAATCACGCAACGCTTCCTTGGCGGCCCTCCGCTCCGCAAACGCGCCGGACGCCCGGAGCGTAGCGCGCGAGCTCGACGAAGCCGACACATCCGAGGGCGTGGAGCTGCCCGGCGCCGACCTCTCAGGCGAGGAACTGACCGTCACGGTCATCCCGCAAAAGGAAGACGAGTTCACCTGCTACTCCTGCTTCCTGGTCCGACACCGCTCCCAGCTCGCCCGCGAAAAGGCCGGCCACGCGTATTGCGCTGACTGCCTGAGCTAAGACCCGCCGTCCGGCCCGGCCGGGCACCCCCGCCGCGGCTATTGCTTCGCCAGGAGCCGTTGGACACGCGGTTTGACCTCGCTTGCCAGCAGGGTGAGGGATTCCAGGAGGTGTTCCTGGGGCAGGCCGCCGATGTCCATCTGCAGGAAGTGCCGCATGTGTCCCATGTGGCCGTGCAGGTCCACAATGCGTTCAGCGACCTCGTCGGGGTCGCCGACGTAGTACGCGCCCGGGGCGTCGGCCTGCGCCAGGAACTGACGCCTGTCCGGCGCGGGCCAGCCGCGGAGTTTGCCCATCTCGACGTTTAGCCTGTACCAGCCGGGATAAAACCGCTCCAGGGCTTCCTTCTTCGTGGGAGCGATCAGGCCCAGGGCCGCGACGGAGACCTTGATGTTCTCCCCGGCGTGTCCGGCCTGTGCGGCCGAGCGACGGTAGAGGTCCGCCAGCGGCGCGAACCGTGCCGGAGCGCCGCCGATAATGCCGTAGGACACCGGCAGGCCGAGCTGTCCGGCCCGCACGGAGGACGGGGCGCTCCCGCCTGTTGCCAGCCAGATGGGAAGCGCATTGACCGGACGGGGAACGACGGCCAGGCTGTTGAGCTCGGGCCGGACCGTACCGGACCACGTGATGTTTCCGGTGCCGCTGTTGTTGAGGGCCAACAGCAGATCCAGCTTCTCGGCATAGAGGACGTCGTAGTCCTTCAGGTCATAGCCGAAGAGCGGAAACGTCTCCACGGAGGATCCGCGACCGGCGGTGATCTCTACCCGGCCGCCTCCGGAGATCGCATCGGCGGTGGCGAACTGCTGGAAGACCCGCACCGGGTCATCGGTGCTGATGATGCTCGCGCCGCTGCCGAGCTTGATCTGTTTCGTTGCCGCCGCCGCCGCGGCGATCACCGTCCCCGGGGAGGACGCAGGCATCTCCAAAGTGTGGTGTTCGCCGACGCCGAAGTAATCCAGTCCGGCCCGGTCGGCCAGCACGATCGCCTCGAAGAGGTTGCTGATGGCCTCGGCCGTGGACCGCAGGCTTCCATCGGCGTTGCGTTGCGTGTCGCCGAAGCTGTATGCGCCCAGTTCCATGGTTTTCTCCTATGTGCGGTGCTTTGAGGATGTCGTATGGGCCGGTGAGGGCCGGTGGTCAGCTCCGGGCGGGTTCGCGGTCTGCTGCCAGGATGGTTTGCAGCCGTTCCGCCGAGTGGCTGGCGTTGAAGATCTCGGTGCCGGGCTGGAAGGCGCGTCCGGCCGCGAGCGGCCCCGCGTCGACGGCGTCGTAGCCTAGGCGGTCGAGGAAACCGGCCACGAGGGCCTTGGCGTCGTCGTCGGCGCCGGCGAGGGCCAGGGCCCGCCGGGTGTCGGCGCCGCGGTCCCGGCCGTCCTCTTCGATTGCGCGGTAACCGATGTGATTCAGCGTCTTCACGACGTCCGAGCCGGACAGGTGCGCCTGGATGATCTCACTGCTCGTCCTACCGGCGGCCTCGAAGACCTCAAGCTCGCCGTCCGTCGGCGCCCAGTAGTTCATCGCGTCGATGACCGTCCTGCCGGCCAGCAGCGCCGGCTGGAGTGCGAGGTACTTATGCAGCGGCACGGCCAGGACGACGATGTCCGAGCCGGAGGCCTCGGCCGCCGTGGCCGCCGCCGCTCCCGGAGCCATGATCTCCACCAGGAGGGCGATCTCCTCCGCCGGCTGCGAGGTGGCGATCCTGACCTCATACCCGGCCTTGAGCGCCTGCCGGGCGACGGCCGTCCCGACCCGCCCGGCGCCGAGGATGCCAATCGTCCGGGCCCCTGCGGGTGGGGTCTGCGGAGCGCTCATGCTGCCCATCCTTCCGTGCAAATATGTTGTTGAACAGACCATATTTCAGACAGAACATCTGTGCAACTTCAGACGTGCCGGTATCATGGGTGTATGACCGAGCACACGCAAGCCCTTTCCCCGGGGACGACGGCTGCTGTCCCCGGCGATCTGGGGTGGCATCTGGGCATGGTCCTGCGCGGCTACCAGACCCGCTTCGAGGCAGCGGTTGCCCAGATGCCGGCCGGCATCCGCGGTTTCCAGGTGCTGTCCGCCGTCGTTCACAAGGATCCGCCGAACCAGCAGGCTCTCGGGGCCCACTTGGCTATCGACCGGACCGTGCTCACCTACTTGCTCGACACACTCGTGGACGCCGGCGTGGTGGAGCGCATTCCCGATCCGGCGGACCGCAGGGCACGCAAAATCATCGCCACCCCAGCCGGGCGGCAAATGCTCGCCGCCTTTGAGTCACGCGTCGCGGCTGCCGAGGCCGATCTCCTCGAGGGGATGGAAGAAGACGAGGCCCGGACCCTCGCTGCGCTGATCAGCCGTCTGGCCAAAAATGTCCACCGCACCCACCCCGGGACCAACCCCTGCGAAGCCATGGACAAGCTCTAGCGTCCCCTCCGGCAGCAAGCACCGGGCGTTGCGCAGCAGGAACGGCCGGTGCTATTTCGCCGCGGTGGGCGGAGAATGGAGGGTAGGAACTTTTCTTCCAACGCTCCTTCCCAGCGTCGAGGACGGTACGCCATGAAAACTGGCAAGGTACGGGGATCGCTCCTATTGGTCACGGTCTTACTCGGCACGGGCGCTTGCGCCGGCGGTGATGGATCCCCTACCAAGCCAGAAGGAACGGTAAGCCCCCCGGCCGTAACCACCCCCGCGCCCAACAGCATGGCTATCAAGGACTTCGACTATGGGGCACCGGTCACGGTGTCCCCGGGTGCCGTGGTCACGGTGACCAATCTGGATTCCGCAAGGCATACCGTGACGGCCGACGACGGCGGAACATTTGCCGTGGACGTCGCGGGCAATGGCGGGACGGCCACCTTCACGGCTCCGGCAACGCCCGGCAACTACCCCTTCCACTGCACCTATCACCCGAGAATGAAAGGGTCGCTCACAGTCAAGTGAGCGCGCGGAACTGCGCGACCACCGGCGTCAGATCCAGGCGGTCCGGCGCAGCGGCGGTTCGGCGCCGCCCGGGCGCCGCACCAGGACCTGGTTGACCCCCGTAATGCCGGACTCGAAGCCCAAGGCGCTAGCGACCATATAGAGCCGCCATACCCGGGCCCGCCCTTCGCCGGCGGCCTGTACCGCCTCATCCCAGTGTGCTTCCAGGTTCTGCACCCAGGCCCGGAGTGTCAACGCGTAGTGTTGGCGCAGCGCCTCGACATCGAGCACCTCCAGGCCGTCAGCCTCGAGCGCGCCGACCATCTCGGCGAGACTGATCATCTCGCCGTCGGGAAAGACGTAGCGGGGAATGAAGGAGTCCGGGTTGGCCGGGGCCGGGCCGGCGTTCCAGGAGATCGCGTGGTTGAGGAGCCGACCGCCGGGACGAAGCAGCCGGTACAGCTGGGTGACGTAGTGAGGGGTCTGCGCGCGGCCGACGTGCTCGGACATGCCGATGGAGCTGATGGCGTCGAAGGGGCCGTCGTCGACGTCGCGATAGTCCTGGACCCGGATGTCCACGCGGTCCGTCAACCCGGCGCCGGCCACCCTCTTGCGGGCCAGTGCGGCCTGTTCGGCGGAGAGCGTGACCCCGACGACCTCGACGCCGTAGCGCTGGGCGGCATGCAGGGCAAAGCTGCCCCAGCCGCAACCGACGTCCAGCACCCGCAGGCCCGGCTGCAAGCCCAGCTTGCGGCAGACCAGGTCAAGTTTTGCCTCCTGGGCGGCATCCAGCCCGACGCCTGCGTCGTTCCAGACCGCGCACGAGTACACCATCGAGGGGCCGAGGACGAGGGAGTAAAAGTCGTTTCCGACGTCGTAATGGTGTGAGATCGCCACGGCATCGCGGCTCCTGGTGTGGCTGCGGCCGTGGCGGCCGATTCTTGCTTCCTCCGGGGGCAGCGCGGGGTTCGCCCCCAGCGCGCCGAGCCGGACGGCGACCTTGAGCACCGTGAAGAGTTCCCGTGCCGTCAGCGGGCGGAACGGTCCGGTCTCGGCGAACTTCCCGACGGAGCTCAGCGCCGCGAAACCTGCGAACATGTCGCCTGGGGCATCGATTTCGCCGGCGACGTATGCGCGGCTCAAACCGAGCTGCCCGGGAGACCACAGCATCCGGCGCAAGGCCCGGCGGCTTCGGAACTCTAGCACAGGGGCGTCGGCAGGGCCGGCCTCGGAACCGTCCCAGGCGCGCAGCCGGACCGGGATCTGGTCCGTGCCCAGGACGATGGCCAGCGCTCCGGCCAGCCGTGATGCCGCACCCGGCGTTTTTGTCATATCCACTGCCTCACTTCCGGTGCCAGGGCCCGGCGGATGGTCCGGCACCGTGGCCGTCCAGACGCTAGAGCTTTGGGCCTGCGAAGAGCGTAACGGCTCTGGCGCTCCCCCGGCCAGATGCCTCTCGTGAATGCCATGCCTGACGCTTTTTCCTCCCTCGTGGAAACGTTCAAGAATGTGGCTGTATCCAAGGCCTACGGCCCGGCCGTCCAGGTGGCGAGAGCTGATCCCGGTGGCCTTGGTGTCCTTTGGGTTCGGGGGCGGCAGTGACCCTGAAGCCGGCGACGGCAACGGTGCTGCCGGC
Organism: Arthrobacter sp.; assembly: GCA_025464875.1. Taxonomy (GTDB): domain Bacteria; phylum Actinomycetota; class Actinomycetes; order Actinomycetales; family Micrococcaceae; genus Arthrobacter. The sequence goes on from JAODMV010000004.1 coordinate 27,288, forward strand.
GGAGGGGGTGCTTCGTCCTCCCGCTTGGCGTGTATTGCCGAGGCCGCGGCGGGCACGTGGTTTTCCGGCCCAACACGATCGCGCTCCTGGCCGGATGGTCCCGCCGGTGTATGCCGTGGGGGTTTCCGCCCGCGGACTGCTTCGGTCGGCGCGGCACTAGGGCCCGCCGCCGAACGGGGGCACATTGACACGGAAACGCCGGTAGCCGGGGAGGAAGAAGCCGCGCCCACCGTTGAAGTGCCCCCGGACGGAGTGTCGCCCCATACCGAAGTCAGTCGTGGCTCCGTGCCCGGCTTGGCTGCACCCGCGAGGGTTCACCTGGCATCTTCGGAAAGTCCGGCGGGAAGGGAAGCTCTCCGAGTCCGGACGCGACGTCCCGATCCCACCACCGAAGAAGGGCGTCGATGGTGCCTGCGGTGGAGTGCATCCCCGCCCACGGATCACCCGTGGTTTTGAGTCGCTGCGGCACGGTGGCGATCGTGAAATCTTTCGGATCGGCGCTCTCGAGTTCTTCCCAGTGGATCGGGCAGGAGACCGTAGCGTTTGGCAGGGCACGCGGGCTGTAGGCCCCCGCGATCGTGCGGTCGCGGTTCGCCTGGTTGAAATCGACGAATACCCGCCTGCCGCGCTCCTCTTTCCACCAGGCGGTCGTGACCTTCTCGGGCATGCGCCGCTCCAGTTCGCGGGCGGCGGCGATGACGGCGTGCCTCACGTCCAGGAACTCCCTGGTGGGCTCGATCGGGGCGAAGACATGCAGGCCGCGGCTCCCGGACGTCTTGATGAAAGCTGTCAGCCCCGCCTCGGCCAGCACCGAGCGCAACTCTTCGGCGGCCGGTTTGGCGTCCTCGAACCCCGTGCCCGGCTGCGGGTCGAGGTCGATGCGGAGCTGGTCCGGGTTGTCCGGGTTCCCTGCCCGTGAGGCCCAGGGGTGGAACACCACTGTGTTCATCTGCACCGCCCAGACCGCGGCCGCCACTTCCTCCAGGACCAGCTGAGGATGCGAGCGTCCGCTCGGATAGCTCACGCTCACAGAGCGCACGTACTCCGGCGCGCCCTTCGGAGGATTCTTCGAAAAGAATTGCTCACCTTCAACGTTTTCCGAGAACCGCTGCAGGGTCATGGGCCGGTCGCCGTTCGCCTCCACGAAGGCGTCCCCGACATCGACAACATAATGGGCGAGGTCCAGCTTCGTCAGTCCGAGCTTCGGCCACAGGACCCTGCCGGGGCTCGATATTCTGACTTCCCGGGCACCGTGCGGACCGTGGACCACGACCTTGGCTTCTTCCTTGACCATGGGGACAAGCTACTCCCAGAAAGTCTCCACTGAACAGTCCGGAGTTACAGGCAACTGGGCTGGAAAGCCGGATCGGCGGGACCATTCGGAACGGCGAGAGCATTGGCAACCCGCTGCTGGACGACAGGGTCCTTCGGCGCCTGGTCATGCTCGATGACATCGGCCGGGCACTTGTCCTGGATCGTGATGTTCGTGACCTGCTTTGCCGAACCCTTGAGGATCTGGCCCTGGTAAGGGGTGACGACCTCATCAAGCCGGCGCGATGCCGATCAGATATGGATCCGGCGAGAACGACGGCGGCGGCGATGGAAAGTGTTCTCTTCAGTAGCGACATGGAAACCTCGTCGTTGTTGCGCTTCGTCGAGCAGGCGGGCCGAACACCACGCCACCGGCTGTGGCGCAGCCCATGTTTCTTCACGCTAGCCAACGGGAGCGGATCCGCGGTGGATTCTGCACGAATGTGCAGGAACCGTCCGCGTTGCCGGATCGGCGCCAGGGTAGGTGCCGTGAGCCAGGAGTTCCCATGAAGGGGCCGGGCGTGAAAGATGGTGCCCATGAGTGCAACATATGAAGCGTCCCGGCCCGTCACCTCCGACAGCCCCGAGGAGGTGGCTTCAGCGGTCCGGGCGGCCACACAGGAACTTCGCGACACGTTGGAGAGCAACGGAATCAACGCCACTTTTGAAGATCTTGCCCTGCTCGGGCACTCGGAGTCCTGGGATGGCGACGGGCAGCGGTGGGTCCATGTCAGCTGGGATGGCGAAGAGGCGGGGTAGCGCCAGGAACGGCTGAAGCGTGAACGGAGATGGCACACTGGGTCTGAACTATGTGGAAGGAGACCCGTTGGAGCCACTTTCGGATGTTGAGGTGCCCAGATGGTGGAAGGATCTCGGATTGCCGGGGCTGGTGGATATTCACACCCACTTCCTGCCAGACCGCATGATGCGCCGGGTATGGGCGCATTTCGACGAGGCCGGCCCGCTGATTGGGCGCCCCTGGCCGATCACCTATCGGGGAGACGAGGCGAACCGATTGGCGCACCTCCGGCAGATGGGGATCCGCCGCTTCACCGCCCTGACCTACGCGCACCGGCCCGGCATGGCCGCCGACCTCACCGACTTCGCCTTGGACTTGGCCGCGGCAGAACCGGACTGTGTTCCGAGCGCGACATTCTTCCCCGAGGACGGCGTTCTGGACCAGGTGCGCTCAGCGCTTGAGCGCGGCGCCCGGGTGTTCAAGGTCCACGCCCAGGTGGGCGGATTTGACCTGCGCGAACCCGTGCTCGACCCGGTCTGGGGACTCCTGGCCGACGCCGCGGTGCCGGTGGTGGTGCACGTGGGCAGCGGCCCTGTTCCACGGGCAGGTTTCACCGGGCCGGACAAGCTGGAGGGCGTGATGCGGCGGCATCCCAACTTGACGGCCGTCGTGGCCCATCTTGGCGCACCGGAGTATGCCGAGTTCCTCGACCTGGCCCAGAGTTACCCGCGCCTTCATGTGGACACCACCATGGTGTTCACCGATTTCTTCGAGGCAGGAGCCCCGTTCCCCTCCGCGCTTTTGCCGCGGCTGGTGGAGCTCGCCGACCGGGTCGTCCTCGGCAGCGACTTCCCGAACATCCCTTACAACTACGCCCATCAGTTGGAGGCGCTGGAACGGCTCCGTGACAAGGAGCCCCGCCTCGACGACGACTGGCTGCGCGCCGTCTGCTGGTCCAACGGACACAGGCTGATCGGGTAGGGGGCCGCCGTTAAATCGTGAAACCCTGGGTACTTGAAGTCTAGTAAGCGTGCTGATTAACTCATGAGTATCGCCGCATACGTCGGCAGCGTCATATCGAAAGGATGTGCAGTCATGGGAATTCTTGGATGGCTCATACTCGGGCTTATCGCGGGGGCCATTGCTAAAGCCATACTTCCTGGGAGGCAGGGCGGAGGCTGGGTCGTCACCCTCGTTCTGGGCGTTGTCGGGGCGATACTCGGCGGATGGATCGGATCGCTGATCTTCGGCGGGGGGCTCGGTGATTTCTTCGACCTCCGAACGTGGCTACTCGCCATCCTCGGCGCTGTCATCGTGCTGCTGATCTACGGCGCCGTCGCGGGCCGCAGGACCCGGGCCTGAGCAGTCGACGCATGACTGCGAGGAGCAAACAGCCCCAGCACTGACGGGCACGGCATCCAGGTGCTGTCAACCCGAGGGCGACTATAGATCGAAGGTGGCGGCCTGCTCAAAGGAGCAGGCCGCCACTCTTTGTTCCGTACCCGTCGAAGCCCGGCTAATGATCGTCTGCGGACGACTGGCGGCGATAGCGTTCCCGCTGGCCGTACGTGGCGCGCAGGATGTCGTCCTTGGACTCGAAACCGGAGCCGGGCGCGCCACCGACGAGGATGTTGTCATCCAGGCAACCTCGCATGGACCACGCAAGGTCGGCGACGGTGGCGCTGACGCGGCGGTGGATGTTCACGGCGCCCAAAGCAGGCAAAGAATCCAACGCGATCGGCTGGGCGTCGGCCACCTCAACCACGAGGGTGCGGCTTTCGAAGCGGATGGGCAGATCGGTCACGCCGACCATGACGTCCCAGTCGAACCGGCGCAGGATCTTCCCCAGGGCGCCCAGCATCCGCGGCCACCTCGGCCGTCACCTCCGGTTCGACCGCCACCCCAAGGGTCCGTTCCCGTATGGTGTTCACTTCCGCCGACCCATCCGGCACGGCCAGTCTGCCGCGAGATTCACGAGCACCCCACAGTCCGCGCCCCGGTGAACAGCGCACGGCCGCCGCATATGGGAGTTCAAGGCGCAGCTCAGGCGGGGGTCTTGGCCAGCCTGCGCAACTCAATCCCGGACGCGATGAGCAGTGCGCCGGTGACAATCGCAAAGGCCGACAGCAGACCCAGAAGACTGAGGATCCCGGCCCCGGGAAAAAGCATCATCAGGAGTCCGAAAAGTGTGGTGACTATGCCGGTAACAAGCCAGAGCCACCACCGTCGAACTGTCTTCTTGACTTCGAAGGCGAGCGCGATCTGTGAGACGCCCAGGATCACCGCCCATACTCCTATGACGATGGCCAGGACCAGCGCGGTAATGCCGGGCCAGACCAGAGCCACGATGCCCGCGAGAACGGAGACAACGCCGCCCACGATTTGCCAGGCGGAGCGGCTCTCTTTGTTCCGGATGTATTGCCCGATGCTGGTGACGCCATCAATGATGGCGTAGATGCCGAAGAGAAAGACCAGTGCGATGACGGTCGGCCCCGGCCATAGGATAACCAGGACGCCAAACAGGACGGCGACGACTCCCCGGATCAGCAAAGCCGTGCCGGAGCCCTTGAATAGGCTTTTTGCTACAGCTTCAGACATGGTCGTACCTCCACTCCATCGCACCTTTGAGTCTCCTCCTGAATCAGTCCACCCGCGTGACCCTGACATGTCCAAAAACTGCCGGGTTCTGGCTCTGGCAGGTCCTACGGCGAGCCGCTCGGGTATTCACCGCAGGACCTGTCAGGCCCGCTCACTCTTCGTGGGAGGGCACCACAAGAACCGGCCGGGCTTGCTCCCGGGTCAGGGTCGCGGACACCGACCCTTCCAGCGCCCGGGCCATACGGGCGAGGCGCCCCGGGCGCGGCCCGCCGACAACGAGCAATGACGCGTCCGTGCTCTCTGCCATCCGGTCAAGCGCGTGGGCCACCTCTCCGTTCAGCACCCGGAAGGACCAAAGCCCGCCGGGCGGCCCGAGAATGGTTTGAAGCCTCTGCAGCACCTCCTCCGAGGGGAAGTCTGCTTCAACATTGACCGCCGGATCCAGCGACGAGGCTGTCCGCGATCGTGCGGACTCCCATTCAGTGAGGTAGCTGGCGGGATCCACGAAAGCGCAGATCAGGTGCAACCCCAGCCCCGACGCGAGCCCCGCCGCCGTCCTGAGCAAATCCTCCGGAAAATGCCACGCCACTCCCAACACGATCGGCCCGTCCAGACGCCTGTTGCCTGAGAAGCCCGGTTCGCCTGAAGACCCCATCAGTTAACCCGTCCGCATGCCAGGGAGCCGAACCGACCGCGGGCGAGGGAGCGCCCATACACGGACAGCAGCTGGGGGCTAGGCCCAGAATTCGTCACCCTGCGCTGTGTCCTCGAAGAACTCCCGGCCCTCATTGATCTTGCCGTCTCGAAGCCGGAACGCGAGCGCGCCGTACGTGTCCAGGGTCCTCCCCTTGTTCTCTGCCTGGCTGTGCTGCAGCGCGACGGTGTGGTTCTCCCCTGCGATGACGTCCTGGACTGTCGCCGTGAAGGTTCCGGCGGAGCGCGTCGCCAGTTCACCGAAATACGCCAGGATTGCCTCGCGTCCTTGCTTCTTGCCCGAAAGCGCACCGTTTCCGGCGACATGCCAGACTGCGTCCTCCGCGAAAAGTTCGCCAAGTGTCGCCATGTCTCCCGCGCTGAACGCCTCGTACCCGCGCCGGATCAGTTCAGCGTTTTCCTGGGTTGCCATCTCGGCCACCTCACCGTCATCGTCGTCGAGTCGCTCTCGAACGGCTTAAGGCTATTCCTGGCCAATCCGCTTGTCGATGGCCCGGCGACGGGAGCGGGCATGCTTCGCGCGCGTTTAGGGACAGTCCTGGTCACTTGGTTGTCGGTTCCCTCCCCGTATGGACCCCCGGCTCCTTGCTCGTGTTCTGGATACCCAGTGCTGAGACCACGCCCCCAAGGATGAGCAGCAGCGCTGTGGCGATCAGCCCGCGGTGGAATCCATCCAGGTCCAGTTGCTTTCCGGTAATGAGCCCCACCAGTGCGATGCCAAGCAGCCCGGCGACCCGGGCGACGGCGTTGTTCACGGCGGAGCCGATTCCTGACTGTTGTTCGGAGATGGAGCTGAGTATGGCGGCGGTCAGCGGTGCGACGGTTGCCGAGAGACCGACGCCGAACAGGATGACCCCGGGGAGCAGCTGAGTCCAGTAGTTGACCGGTGTCTGCGCGGCAAGCATCAGGAGGTAGCCAATTCCGCCGAGAATTGGGCCGAATGCCATGAACCAGCGTGGGCCGAACGTGCCGGCCAGGGAACCGAACCATGAGGAGAGAAGGATATTGAGCAGGCTGACCGGCAGGAGTGCCAGGGCGGCCAGGGTTGCCGAGAACCCGGCCACCTGCTGGAGGAACAGCACGACGATGAACCCCCCGATCGACAGCGCGGCATAGATGAAGGCCGTGGCAACATTGCCGACGGCAAAGTTCCTGACGGTGAACAGATCGAGCGGCATGAGCGGCTGCTTCGCCATTTGCTGCCGCCAGATGAACGCTGCCAGGCACAGAAGACCGAGGGTGAACGGGCCCAGGATCATCGGGCTCCCCCATCCGTAGTTGCCTTGCTCGATCAGGGCATACACCGGGCCGCCCAACCCGAGGACACACAGCACCGCGCCGGGATAGTCAATGCGGACGCCTTTCTCCCTTACGTCCCGGACGTTCAGCACGCCGAGCAGATACAGCGTCACGGCAATCGGAGCGACGTTGATGCCGAACACCCAGCGCCAGCTGAGCGAATCGACGAGCAGTCCGCCCAGAATGGGCCCTGCGACAAACGCCACTGTGGTGCCCGCCGTCCACTGACCGATGGCTTTCGCCCGTGCCTTTTGATCGAAGCTTGACGTGATGAGAGCAAGAGAACTCGGCACCAGCAACGCACCCGCGATGCCCTGCAGGGCGCGCGAGATAATCAGCAACCCGGCGGTGGGCGCAAAGGCGCACATCAGCGAGGTGACCCCGAACCCGATCAGGCCGATGCGGAGAATGAGGTTTCGTCCGAGTACGTCCGAGAGCGAACCGGCGAGCAGTATCAGGGAACCGAGGGTGATCAGGTACGCGTCGACCACCCATTGCTGCGTGGTCAGCCCGCCACCCAGTTCGCGCGAAATTGCCGGCAGAGCCACGTTGATGACGCTGGCGTCCAGAAATGACACGAAGGACGCGAGTATCGCGATCCAGAGCACGAGCCGCTGCGCCTTGGTGACGGGTGGGGAACTCACCCTTCCAGTAAACACCGCAACGCCCCGACGGGAAGGCAAGCACACCACCCCGGCCGCTCCCCCTAGCCGCTGAGGCGCTCATGGAGTTCGAACAGCAGGCGATCGACGGTCCGGGAATACCTTTCCTGGGCGGAGGCCAGACGCGACAGGCCAGGACTCTCATCGCTGCTGACGCTGATGTGGACCGCGACGTGGCCGCCTTCGGAGGCCACTTCCGTCCGGATCCGAATGGGCCATTTTTCCGCGGGTAGCAGCATCCCCAAGGCCCGCAGAGCAACCCTGGACCCGAGCCGAGCGGTGATCACGGATTCGGTCCGCTCCAGAACCCTGCCCCTGCGCTCGCGCACGAGGCCGGCGACTATCGGCAAGATCTCGTCCGGATCCCGGGCCACTGAATACCGGGCGGTCCGATCTACGGGTCCCGGATTGAGGTTGACCATGGCGCCAGTCTGTCCCACGAAGCGTCCTGCGACAACACTCGGGAGTAGAAGACTTCGCCGACGGGTCCGATATCCGGGCTTCCCTCCCGTCCGGTCGCTTCCCTTCCGTCATCGCTGCCAGCGGGCCGGATCCACCTCAAGCGCCGAACGGTCCCAGTGTCCCGTTTCCGCGGCCGCATCGTAGCTCGCGTGCAGGAACCGCAGCAGCGTCCCGTCCGGGTCCGACGCGGAGCGGACGTTCTCGTAGGGAAGGAGGTACAGCTTGTCGGCCGTGTTGTACGCGGCCCCGTCGGCTTCGCCTACCGACTCGGCGTAGCCTGCCGGCTCCGGGTAGGCGTAGGCGTAGAAAGCCCCTTCCTCACCTCCGCCGGGCCAGAACCCGCAGCTGCTCAGTTCCCGGGAGTAGGCCTCCACCATCACCCTGTCGGGGCTGTTTGGGGCGCCTCCGGGGTGGGCGGGCGCCACGCGGCCGGAGAACCTCGTGTAGGCCAGGTCCATGGACCCCCAGAAGAAGTGGACGGGACTCGCCTTCCCCCTGAAGGAAGACCTGAAGCCGTTAAGAACGCGGTCCGCCTGAAGCAACTGCTGCCAGAACAAGCTGGTGGCCTCGGGGTCGTATGAGGCGTGCTGGTGGTCCTCGGCGAACGGGATGGCCGGGACCACCTCATTCGGTACCGCCCGGATCGAGGCCTCGATGCCGATCCTGTCCAAGGCCTCGAAGACCTCGGTATGGAATTGGGCCACCGACTTGGCTGCGAGGACCACGCTGCCAGACCTGCCATCGCTGGAGCGTATGTGCAGCCGGTGATCACAGAAATCGAACTCTATGTCGAACGCCCCGCTGCCATACGGGATCTTTGACGTGGTCAATCCCCGCGGCGTGACGTACAGCGTCACCTGCCACCAGTGGTTCAGCATCGGCGCATATGCCATCCGGACCTTGCCGACGATCTGAGTCCACATGTGCACCGTGTCCCGGGTCTGCGCCCAGTCAGTTACCCGGAGCGTGGGCCACGCCTCGGAATGGCCGGGGGCTTCATGCTGATCCATGGCAGGTCCTTCCGCAGAAATTCCGAACAAAACAGGGCAGCTATGAACCCTTATACCAAGAGTGGAATGGCCCGCACTATGGCTGGAAGCTCCCCCGGAAGCAATGTCCCGCCGCGCCGCAGCCGGCCCGGCAGGACAGCCCGGAGGCGAGCCGCCGGGAGGGCCTGCCGCGTGTCCTCTACGATACGGCCACCGACCTGACCGGCATACGCGACGCCCGATGCCGTGCTCAAAGCCATCGTCCGGGCACCCGGTCATTGATCGGCAGCGACGTCGCCTACCTCATCTCGCTCGAAAACGGGAAGGCGCTGGCCGACGCCCGCGGAGAGGTGGCGTAGGCCGCCGCATTCTTCCGCTGGTACTTCGAGGAAGCCGTCCGGATCATCGGCGATGTCTTCACCTCGCCGTCGGGCGCCAACTAGATCCGGGTGGAGCACCCGCGCATCGGCGTCTGCGTGCTGATCACCCCCTGGAACTTCCCGGCGGCCATGGCCACGAGGAAGCTGGCTCCCGCGCTGGCGGCGGGTTGCACCGCCGTGCTCAAACCGGCCACGCTCACTCCGCTCACCGCCTTGGCAATCGCCCAACTGATGGTCGACGCCGGAACCCCGGCGGGCGTGGTCAACGTGATCACCACGAGCACGACCAGCGAGG
>JAODMV010000032.1 GCA_025464875.1 Arthrobacter sp.
GGTGGTGGCGCCGGCGCGGAGGCGGTGGAACTCGGCCCGGATGGTCGGCATCACGTCACCGCCGGTGGTGGGGTTGGTGAAGCGGACGGCGGCGTGGCCCTGGGAGACGGTGGCGGGGTGCCCTTCGTCTTCGAGGAGCAGCTGTTCGCGCAGGGCAGCGTCCGTGTACTTCCAGCGGTAGGCGGCGATGGGGGAGCTCGTGGTGTCATCGAGCCCGGAGAGCGGCCGCAGGCCCGGGTGCGCCCAGAGCCGCTCGGAGCGGGAGATGTCCGGGGTGGCCTCGTCCGTGACCCGTTCGGTGCCGAACTCGAAGAAGCCGGCGTCGGCGTAGTGCACGAACGGGATGTCCAGCCCGTCGATCCAGGCCATCGGCTGGTCCGTGTCGTTGTGGTGGCCGTGGAAATTCCAGCCCGGCGTCAGCAGGAAGTCGCCGCGGGACATCCGCACCGGGTCGCCGTTGACCACGGTCCAGACGCCCTCGCCCTCGACGACGAAACGGAAGGCGTTCTGCGAGTGACGGTGTTCGGGGGCGGTCTCGTGCGCCCCGAGGTACTGGATGGCCGCCCACAGCGTGGGCGTCGCGTACGGGGTCCCGCCAAGCCCCGGGTTGGCCAGGGCGATGGCGCGCCGCTCACCGCCGCGCCCGACCGGGACCAGGTCACCGGCGCGGGCCGCGAGCGGGTAGAGATCATTCCAGCGCCAGACGTGCGGCACGGCCTTCGGGGACGGGACCATCGGCATCAGGTCCGCGATCTGGGTCCACAGCGGGATCAGGTTTTCGCTCTCGAAGTCCTTGTACAGCTGCTCGAGCCGCACCGTCTCCTCGGGAGTGGGATCGGCTGCGATGTGCTGGGCGGCGACTGATTCATGCGTGGTGTTTTCGGCGCTGATGGACACGTGGGCCTCCTCGGTTGATGCAGAACGGTGCGCGGGCGTGTTCCGACACTAGGGACGCACGCCTGTGACCTCCAGCATGTTCTGCTGACCAGAATCGCCGGGGCGGGAGGGCGGTGCGGCTAGCTCCGTTCGGCGGGATTGGCAGCGATATCGATCTCCAGCTGGCGGCAGCTTTCGCGCAGCGCGGCCACCAGTCCGGCGTCGAAAACACTCCGGAACCGGGTCGCGGGCGTGGCCACGCTCAGCGCGCCCACAACCTGACCGTGCACATTGTGCAAGGCCATCCCGAGGGCGCTGACGCCTTCCTCGGTGCCCTCGAAATTGGCGGCGAAGCCGTTGCTGCGGATGGCCTCCATTTCACGAAGGAAGGCCGGGTATTCGCTGTCCGGAATGGTGTCGCCGCCGGTTTCCGCACTATGGCTGCGGAACAGCTGCTCGATCGTGGGCAGTTCCAGTTCCGCGAGCATGGCCTTCCCCCCGGAGGTCTTGTTGGCCGGCATCACGGTTCCCTGCCGGTCGCCGACCCGCAACAGGTTGTTTCCTTCCGCGGTGGCCAGGAAACGGACTTTCGTGCCGACCCTCACCATGAGATTGACGGTCTCGTTGAGCTGGCCGGAGAGGAGGTCCATGTGGGGCTGCGCAACCGTGCGCAGCAACCTGGTCCAGCTGAGCCCGGCCGGGCCCACTCCCATGGCCGGGCCCGGGACGTAGCGGCGGGTTTCATCCTGAACGGCAAAACCCCGGTAGACCAGCATCGCCAGCAGCCGGTGCGCGGTGGACGGGGCGACGCCCAGCTCGGCCGCCGCCTCCTTGAGCCGGAGGGCGCCGCCGTCACGCAGCAGCTGCAGCAGCTGCAGGGCGTTGTCCACGGCTTCAATCGAATACGTCGGCCGCTTTTGCACGGGGGTCCTGGCGGGCTTAGGCGGGGGCGTTTTCTGCATAACAGAATTGTATTGTCGTTTATCCGCCGCGGCGACGACCGTAGTGGGATGAATCACACACTTTCCGGTGCGGCGTCGGAACAGCCCGCACCCGGCGCTCCACGTTCCACAAGCGGTGACCGCGCAGGTTCCGGAAGCCAGTCCCACAAGGAGCCAGCGATGCCTGAACACGAAACGTCCACGGATGTCCTCGTCATCGGCGGGGGAATGGCCGGCCTGGCCGGGGCGCTTGCACTGCGCGAAAACGGCGCCGATGTCACCCTGGTGGAGCGGGCCGCCGAATTCGGCGAGGTGGGCGCGGGCCTGCAGATGGCCCCGAACGCCTCCCGCATCCTCAAGCGGTGGGGGCTACTGGAGAAGGCCCTGGAGATCGGTGTCCGGCCCAAACATCTGGTCTTCCGCGATGCCGTGACCGGCGAGGAACTAACCCGGCAGACGCTCGGCGGGGAATTCGAAGAACGCTACGGGGCGCCGTATCTAGTGATCCACCGCAGCGACCTCCACCGGATCCTGCTCGAAGCCTGCCAGGCTGCTGGGGTCCGGCTCGTCAATAACGTTCTGGTCGAGGGCGTGGAAACCGTGGATGGGCGCGGGGTGGCCCACACCGCCAGCGGCGTGGACTACGAGGCGGATGTCGTAATCGGCGCGGACGGACTGAAGTCCACGCTGCGCGCGACGGTGTCCGACGACGGCCCGGTGCCATCAGCGTTCGTGGCCTACCGCGGTACGGTTCCCGTCACGGAGAGCACGCCCACGGCTCACCTGGAGGACGTCGTCGTCTACCTCGGGCCGGATTGCCACCTGGTGCAGTACCCGCTGCGCAAAGGGGAACTGCTGAACACGGTTGCCGTCTTCAAGTCCGCATCCTTTGCGCGGGGCGAGGAACAGTACGGGGGTGTCGATGAGCTGGAGGCCGCCTACAAGGACTGTGTTCCGGCGGTTCGCGAGGCGCTCGCGAACCTGGGTACCGCCGCCCGCTGGCCCATGTATGACCGGGATCCGATCGAAAACTGGGTCGCCGGCCGCATGGTGCTGATGGGGGACGCCGCGCACCCCATGCTGCAGTACCTGGCGCAGGGTGCCTGCCAGGCGCTCGAGGATGCCGCGGTGCTGCAGGACGTCAGCCACGGCACCGTCTTCACGGCGGCGGGAATCCACCCCGACGCGTGGGACGGTGCGATCAGGGAGTTCAACACGCTGCGCGCCGGACGCACGGCGAAGGTCCAGCGAGCGGCACGCCTCTGGGGCGAGTCCTGGCATGTGTCCGGGCTGGCCCGGACGCTGCGCAACCTGTTGTTCAGGAGCCGTCAGGACGGCAATTTCCAGTACAACGACTGGCTCTACGGCGATGATGGCTTCGGCGTGCCAGCAGCCGCGCGGCCTGGCGCCACTGTTGCGGAGAAAACTGTGGCGGAGCAAGGGGCTGCCTGAGCTGACCGTTGCTCCTTGCACCGGCTGCGGCAGCTGTTGCCTGCTTCGCTACCGCATCGGTAACGTTTTTGGTGCAGCTCCCGCTTCGACGGCGCGTGTTCCCGGCCGCCGTCCCTGGCCGGAGGAGGAAGGACGCCGCAGTGGAGAAGGTCGCTCTGTACCTGGATGTGGACGGGGTGATCTGCCCGTTCGGCGCCACCGGCAACACCGACTGGGGCTCGGCGTGGAGCAAGGCCGACGCGGGCCTCCTCGAAGTCAGCTACGCCGGCGAACTCGTCGCCGGCCTGAACCAGTTGGCGCGGAAGCCCGGGCTCCGCTGCGTGTGGCTGACCAGCTGGGAAGGGATGGCGCCGAGGTACCTCTGTCCGGCCATCGGACTTGCCGGGCAGAAATGGCCGGTCCTGGTCAGTGACGGCCGCGGCGGCGGTGACAGCTGGTGGAAACTCCAGGCCATCCAGCAGGACATCGAAACCTTCGCGCCGGACCGGGCGGTGTGGATCGATGACCAGCTCGAGTTTGAGCGGGCGGCGCGTGCCTGGGCGTTGTTCCTGGGCGGGCGCCTCCTGTTGATTTCACCCCAGCCGCGGCGCGGGCTGTCCGTCGCCGAGCTGGAGTCGGTGCGCGCATTCCTCTGAGCGGCTGATGTTTTGCCCTTGGCCCATTGACGCGTACGATGCGGTAAGGTTTCCGGCCTGTACCGTCCCACCTTGCAACTCGTTCCAGTGAAACAACTGATGAACATTGCGACGGTGCGGCGTACGCGGGGGCGTGGAACTGTTGGACTGTCGACTCTGCAGATTGGGCAACAGGTGGAAATCACCGTAATGGTGGCGCTGGTCATATCGCTGGCGCTGTTCTTTGACTTCACCAACGGATTTCATGACACGGCCAATGCGATGGCTACGCCCATCGCAACCGGTGCCATCAAGCCAAAAACAGCGGTCGCCCTGGCGGCGGTCCTGAACCTGGTCGGTGCGTTCCTGTCCACCGAAGTGGCCAAGACCGTGTCCGGGGGCATCATCCGTGAAGGATCCGACGGCATTCAGATCACTCCGGAAATCATCTTCGCGGGCCTGATGGGTGCCATCCTCTGGAACATGATCACCTGGCTCAAGGGGCTGCCGTCGAGTTCCTCGCACGCTCTTTTCGGCGGCCTGATCGGCGCCGCGATTGCCGGCATCGGCATCCACTCGGTGAACTTCGAGAGCCTCATGCAGAAGGTGATCCTTCCTGCCATCTTCGCCCCGTTGATCGCAGGCGCCGTGGCCTACCTGTGCACCCGGCTGGCCTATGCCCTGACGTCCCGGCACGACCCGGAAACCGGCGACAAGCTCACGCAGAAGCGCGGTGGCTTCCGTACCGGGCAGATTTTCACGTCCAGCCTCGTTGCCCTCGCGCACGGCACCAACGACGCCCAAAAGACCATGGGCATCATCACGCTGGTCCTCATCGCCGCGGGCACGCAGGATGTTGGCTCGGGCCCCCAGTTCTGGGTCATTGCCGCCTGTGCCTTCGCCATTGCGATCGGGACCTACGCAGGAGGCTGGCGGATTATCCGCACCATGGGATCGGGCCTCACTGACGTTAAGCCCGCCCAGGGCTTCGCCGCCGAGACCAGCACTGCCGCTGCCATCCTTTCCTCCTCGCACTTGGGCTTCGCCCTGTCCACCACCCAAGTGGCTTCCGGCTCGGTCATCGGTTCCGGGCTGGGGCGCCGCGGCAGCTCGGTCCGCTGGGGCACCGCCGGGCGGATCGCCATCGGCTGGCTGTTCACGCTCCCGGCCGCTGGAATCATGGGTGCGCTGACGGCCTGGCTCGTGATGACCGGCGTGGTCGGGATCGTTCTTGCGGCCGTGGCAGGCACCGCGGCCGTGCTCTACATGTATCTCCACTCGAAGCGGTCCCACGTAAGCCACCACAACGCCGTCGAGGTCGAGGAAGCCGGCCAGGCCGTCCGGTTCCGCAAGAAGAAAGCGATTGCCGTCGGTCGCGGTAACACCAAGCCGAAGGGTGACCTGTCATGAAGTGGCTGGAATTGGTTCAGGTAGCAGGCGCGACCCTGCTCGCCGCCGGAAGCGTCGTCGTCCTGTATTCCTTGGGTGTGCGGCTCACCGCGGTCGCCGGGGACATCCGGGAGAACAGTCCGAGCTGGATCCGGCCGCTGGCCTACGCGTGCTTTGGCCTTTGCGGCGTGGCCGTGCTCTGCGGGCTGTACCTGATCATTCCGTACTTCAGCGGCTAGCGCCCGGCACGCCACCAAATCTGGGAACGCCGCCTGCAAATGGCTAGGCTATGGCCATGCCGCTTCTCCAGTACTTCGTAGCCTCCTCCCTGGACGGATTCATCGCCACCGCCGACGACAAGCTGGACTGGCTGCTCCAGTTCGACGGCTTCGCCGGCGGCAAGGAAAGCTACGACGCCTTCATGGCCGACGTCGGCTGCATCGTGATGGGTGGCGAAACCTACGCCTGGCTGATGGAGCACGAACCGGGCAACTGGCCCTACCCCACCACGCCCTGCTGGGTCTTCACGCACCACGAACTGTCAGCGCCCAGGGGCACGGACATCACCTTCGTCCGCGGGCCCGTCAGTGAATTCGTGGAGGACCTCAAGGAGGAGGCCGGAGGCCGGAACGTCTGGATCGTGGGCGGGGGAGTCCTGGCGGCGCAATTCGCGGATGCCGGGCTGCTGGACGAGCTGATCATCTCGATCATTCCGGTGGTGCTGGGCAACGGCAAGCCCATGCTCCCCCTGGCCGGCCCGACGCCGCCCCTGGAGCTGATCTCCTCCCAGGCCATGGGCCGGGGCATCGTGGAGCTGCACTACCGCTTCGGGGGCACGGCCTAGGGTCAAGACGTGGCGGCACGGCCTAGCCGGGTGCTGCCTGCTGCTCGATGTCGCGGATGAGGTTGGTGATCCGTGCGGTGGAGAGCCGGCGGCCCTGCTCGTCCGTCATGACGATCTCGTGGGTGGTGAGGGTCCGGCCGAGATGGATCGCCGTGCAGGTTCCGGTGACGGTGCCCTCCGAAATGGCCCGGTGGTGCGTCGCGCCCACGTCGATGCCGAGGGCCTGCCGCTTAGGGCCTGCGTGCATGCCGGCGGCGAAGGAGCCCAGGGTTTCGGCCAGGACCACGTGCGCGCCACCATGGAGGATGCCGGCCACCTGGGTGTTGCCCTCCACGGGCATGGTGGCCACGGTGCGTTCCGGGCTCATCTCAAGGAAGCGGATGCCCATCTTCACCACCAGGGCGCCCACGCCGTATTGGCCGAGCCAGCGGTGCATTTCCTCGGGAACTCCGGCGGCTGACAGTTCGGCCGCGTACGGGCCCGGCGTGAAATTGTCCATCATGGGAACTAGGCTGGCACCTGTGAGCGAAACAACCAAACCGGCCCCCTCCCCGACGGCACCAGACACTGAGGCAGTCACCGCATCAGAAACAGCAGCAGCCGCTGCCCCGGCAGCGGGCGCATCCGTCCTTGTCACCGAGCCCGCCAAGAAGCCCCGGCGCGCCGCGGCGGAGGTCTCCGCCACGGAGGCTCCGGTAATGCCCAGCACGGACCAGCCCCGGCTTATGGTCCTGGACGGCCACTCGATGGCCTTCCGGGCCTTCTTCGCCCTGCCGGCGGACAAGTTCTCGACTTCCAATGGGCAGCACACCAACGCGATCCATGGGTTTACGTCCATGCTTATCAACCTCATCAAGGAACAGAAGCCCACCCACATTGCCGTAGCCTTCGACGTCTCGGATGACACCACGCACCGCAAGGCCGAGTACAGCGATTACAAGGGGGGTCGCAACGAAACTCCCCGGGAGATGAATGGCCAGATCGATCTCATCGACAAGGTCATGGAGGCGTGGGGCATCAAGACCATCAAGA
>JAODMV010000038.1 GCA_025464875.1 Arthrobacter sp.
GGCTCGGAGCGGTCAATACCGTGATCATCAGGGACGGCCGCTTCATCGGCCACAACACCGACTTCTCAGGCTTCGCGGCTGCCCTGGCCTCAGGCCTGCCCGGCGCCAAGCTGGACCGCGTGGTCCAGCTCGGAGCCGGCGGCGCCGGATCCGCCGTCGCCTACGCCCTGCTCACCGCCGGGGTCCGTCGGCTGGACCTCGTGGACACCGATGCCGCCCGCTGCGCCGCCCGCGCGGCAGAACTGGCCGGCTTCTTCCCGGACGCCGAGGTGACGGCGCGGACGCCGGCGGACCTTTCCGAGCTCATGCCGCTCGCCGACGGCCTGGTGCACTGCACCCCCGTGGGCATGGCCGCCCATCCCGGTGTCCCGCTGGACATGTCCCTCGTGGAGTCCCGGCACTGGGTCGCGGACATCGTGTACCGGCCGATCGAAACCGAACTGGTGCGCGCGGCCCGAGCCAAGGGCTGCGAGGTGCTCGACGGCGGCCGCATGGCCGTGGGCCAGGCCGCCGACGCCTTCCGGATCTTCACCGGCCTCGCCGCCGATGCGGACCGCATGCGCGCCCACTTCCTGGAGCTCGTGGCCGCGGAAGAGGTGGCTGCCTGATGCGCACCGGAATCGCCACCGTCTGCCTCTCCGGGACGCTGCGGGAAAAGATGCAGGCCTGCGCGATCGCCGGTTTTGACGGCATTGAAATCTTCGAGCAGGACCTGGTCACGTCCCCGCTGAGCCCGGAGGACATCCGCAAGATGGCCGCGGACCTCGGCCTCACCCTGGATCTCTACCAGCCGTTCCGCGACTTCGACAGCGTTCCCGAAGAGCTGCTCGCGGCCAACCTGCGTCGGGCCGAGGCCAAGTTCCGGCTGATGTCCCGCCTGGGCATGGACACGATCCTGGTCTGCTCCAACGTGGGCACCGCAACTATCGACGACGACGAGCTCCGGGCCGCCCAGCTGTCCCGGCTCGCCGCACTCGCCGGGGACCACGGCGTGAAGCTCGCCTATGAGGCCCTCGCCTGGGGCAAGTACGTCAACGACTATGAGCACGCCCACCGGCTGGTGGAGATGGTGGACCACCCCAACCTGGGCACGTGCCTGGATTCGTTCCACATCCTCTCCCGCGACTGGGACACGGCACCGATCGAGAGCTTCAAACCGGAGAAGATCTTCTTCGTCCAGGTTGCCGACGCACCGAAGCTGTCCATGGACGTGCTGTCCTGGAGCCGGCACTACCGGGTCTTTCCGGGCGAGGGGCAGTTCGAACTCGCCAAGTTCATGGGACACCTGGTCCGCGGAGGCTACAGCGGTCCGGTTTCCCTGGAGGTCTTCAACGACGTCTTCCGCCAGTCCGACGTCGAGCGCACGGCCGTGGATGCCATGCGCTCGCTGATCTGGCTCGAAGAGCAGAGCGCCAAGTGGCTGGAGGCGAACGCCGCGTCGGCTCCCGGCAGCGACGACGCCGCCAACGGCGCCGCGGCCGGCAGCGCCCGGGCCGCGGGGCGCCGTCGCTACCCGATGGAGCTGGCCACGCTGCCGCAGGTGGCGGAGCCGGCCGGCTTCAACTTCGCCGAGGTCAGGGCCGGGGACACCGCCGGCCTGGAGACGGTGCTGGGCCAGCTCGGCTTCGAATTCAACGGCCGGCACCGCACCAAGGACGTGCAGCTGTGGAGCATGGGCCAGGCCAGGGTGATCATCAACGAGCAGCCGCCCGCCGGTGCCCCTGCTCCCGCCGGCGCGCCGGCCAGCGCGCCTGCCATCGCCGCGCTGGGCTTCGACGTCGCTTCGCCCGTGATTGCCTCGGCCCGCGCGCAGCAGCTCAAGGCCCCCGTCGTGCCGCGCAAGAGCCAGGCTGATGAGGAAGTGTTCCAGGGCTTCGCGGCCCCGGACTCAACCGAAATCTTCCTGTGCCAGGGCAGTCCGGACGGCACCGCCGCCTGGACCCGGGAGTTCGGCGAAGGGCTGGAAGTCCCGAGCGGCACCCAAAACGCCGTGATCGACCACGTCAACCTTGCGCAGCCGTGGCAGCACTTCGACGAAGCCGTGCTCTTCTACACCAGCGCCCTGGCCCTGGAACCGCTGCCGTTTGCGGAGGTGGCCAGCCCCAGCGGCCTGGTCCGCTCCCAGGTCATGCAGACCTCGGACCGCGGCGTTCGCCTGGTGCTGAACCTGGCGCCGCTCATCCAGCAGGACGGGGCCGCCGGGTCGAGCACCGGCAATGGCACCGGCCAGCGAAGGAGCTACCAGGAGCACATCGCGTTCGCCGTCGATGACCTCGTCGGCACCGCCCGCGCGGCCCGCGCCCGCGGCCTGGACTTCTTGCAGATCCCGGCGAACTACTACGAGGATCTGGACGCCCGGTTCGCGCTGGATCCCGATTTCCTGGCCACCCTCCAGGAGCTCAACCTGCTCTATGACCGCGACGCCGACGGTGAGTTCCTGCACTTCTACACCGCCACCGTGGGCAGCGTGTTCTTCGAAATGGTCGAACGCCGCGGCAACTACGACGGCTACGGGGCGCCCAACGCCCCGGTTCGCCACGCGGTCCAGTACGACCACCTGCACCAACTGACCA
>JAODMV010000055.1 GCA_025464875.1 Arthrobacter sp.
CCTCGACTGCCCGGTTGTCGTAAGCGCCGGTGACGCCGTTCATGGAGTAGTTGAGGAAGCCCGGGGTCATGAGTCCGGGGAGGCCGTTGACCAGCACCGTCCAGATCACCGAGATCAGCGGCAGCAGCGCGATCAGGAAGGATCCGACCACAAGGCACGTGGCCAGCTTGTCCTTGGCCCGGCGTCCGCCTTCGACGATGGCGCTCCAGCCGAACAGGCCGGCGGTGAAGAGGATGGCCGAGACGATTCCCCAGCCGAAGGCGTTGAAGCCGATTAGTGCCAGGATGGCGGCACCGAGAACGAGGGCTACGGCCAGCACGATGTACGGAGCGGCCTTGGGCAGCTGACCCTTGGTGAGTGCTGAGCGCTTGCGCACCGGCGTGAGCGTCGAGGTCATTTAGTTGGCTCCCGAGAATTCTTTGTGCCGGGTAATGATCCAGCGGGCGATCATGTTTACCCCGAGGGTGATCAGGAAAAGGACCAGGCCGGCGGCGATCAAGGTGCTGACCTTCAGGCCGCTGGCCTCAGGGAAGTTCAGCGCGATTTCGGCGGCGATGGTCTGGTTGCCGGACTTGATCAGGCTGGCGGTGAGGGCGCCGGAGGACAACACGAGCGCGACGGCCATGGTCTCGCCAAGCGCACGGCCGAGGCCAAGCATAACGGCGCTCACGATCCCGGGCCGGGCGAACGGCAGCACGGCCATGCGGATCATTTCCCAGCGGGTGGCACCGAGGGCCAGGGCTGCTTCCTCGTGCAGCTTGGGGGTCTGCAGGAAGATTTCACGGCTCAGCGAGGTGATGATCGGCAGGACCATGACCGCCAGCACGATTCCGGCGGTGAGGATGGTTTTGCCCGTGGCCGAGGCCGGGCCCTGGAAGATCGGCAGCCAGCCCATGTTTTCGGCCAGCCAGTTGTAGGCGGGCGAGATTTCCTTCGCCAGGAATGCCGCACCCCAGGCGCCGTACACAACGGACGGGATGGCGGCCAGCAGGTCGATTACGTAGCCGAGACCGGAGGCCAGCCGGCGCGGTGCGAAGTGCGAGATGAAGAGGGCGACCCCGATCGCGATCGGGGTGGCGATCACGAGGGCGATCACCGCTGCGATCAGGGTGCCGATGACAATCGGCCAGATGTAGGCGAAAAAGCCTTCCCCGCCCTGGATCTCATCCGGCGCGGCCGTGAGCGCGGGGATGGCCTGGACGACAAGGAAGAGCGCCACTCCGAAGAGTACGGCCAGGATCAGGCACCCTGCGGCCAAGGTGGCTGCGGAGAAGACCTTGTCTCCGGCGCGGCCTGCGCCCCGAGACGAGGTCAGGGAGGTGGTGGTCACTTCATGGTCCTTCAACTTTGAATCAACTCGTACTTCTGACAAATACAGAACAAACGCGTCGGTTCCCTGCCCCGGCAGCCGTCTTGTGACAGCTGTGTCGGGACAGGGAACCTGGTCAGGCTCGTGCTTCCACTATGCCTGTTGGTGCAGGGTATCCCCTATTATCTGACCTCGATGGATTCGATCGCCTTGAGGGCCTTGTCCTGCAGGGTCTTGGACAGCGGCGCGGACTTGGCGGCGTCAGCGGCGGCTTCCTGACCGGCGTCGGACACGACGTAGCTCTCAAAGGCCTTCACCAGATCCACGGTTTTCTGGTCCGCGTAAGTGGAGCAGACGATGTGGAAGGAGACGAGCACGACCGGGTAGGCACCCTCGACGGTGGTCTTGCGGTCCAGCTTGATGGAGAGGTCGTTGGCGCTGCGGCCTTCAACCGGCTTGCCGGCGTCGACTGCCTTGGCGGCGGCCTCGGCCGAGATCTTGGTGAAGGACCCGCCGACCTTGATCTGGGCGACTCCCAGCTTGCCGCCTACTGCCGATTCATCGGCGTAGGTCACGGCGCCGGGGGTGTCCGTGACGGTCTTGACCACGCCGGAGGTGCCCTTGGCGTTCTCACCCTTCAGGGACGAGGGCCAGACACCCGAGGCCTTATCGGTCCAGACCTCCGGCGCGGCAGCCGCCAGGTACTCGGTGAAGTTGGTGGTGGTGCCGGAGTCATCCGAGCGGTTCACCGGGGTGATCTTGAGGTCCGGCAGCGTGACGTCCGAATTCAGGGAGGCGATGGCCGGGTCGTTCCAGTTGGCGATCTCGCCTCGGAAGATCTTGGCAACGGCGGGCGCGTCGAGCTTCAGTTCCTTGATATCGGGCAGGTTGAAGGCCACGGCGATCGGGGAAATGTAGACGGGGATGTTCAGCGCGCCCTCGGGACCGCACTGCTCCTTGGAGGCTGCGTATTCCTCATCCTTGAGGAAGGCGTCCGAGCCGGCGAACTGGGCGGAACCGTCCAGTAGCGCCTTGCGGCCGGCGCCGGAGCCGTCCGGGGAGTACTGAACGTTGGCGCCCTGGTTTGCCGAAGCGAACTCGGACTTCCAGACATCCATGGCGGCGCCCTGCGCCGAGGAACCGATTCCGGTCAGAGTGCCCGTCACTTGGGTCTTGCCGGACGAGTTCGTTCCGCCGTTCGCTGCCGCGGTGGGGTTGTCTGAACCACAAGCGGTCAGCGCGAGTGCGCCGGCGGCGATTACAGCGATAGCCGTCTGGCGGCTGAAGCGGAGTGCCTTCACGATGTACCCCTTCCAGGGTCTTTCTGGTGCGTGCCGGCCCGGGGAAGCCCGGGCAGAAATGCGTACGGTTGTACCTTTTTGAAGTTAGGCGCCCCAGGTAAAGA
Source organism: Arthrobacter sp. (assembly GCA_025464875.1). Classification (GTDB taxonomy): domain Bacteria; phylum Actinomycetota; class Actinomycetes; order Actinomycetales; family Micrococcaceae; genus Arthrobacter. The sequence continues at coordinate 2,715 of JAODMV010000055.1, forward strand.
GCATGGCGCCCCGAGGTGAACGGAGGGTTAACGGCTCCGGGACATTGCCCGACATCGGCCGGTTCCCGTTGCGTTAGGTCCGCCACAGTCGTACTGCGTCACGCCTGTGACCTGCGGCGGTGGCCAGCAAATAGACTGGACAGCATGGCCTCCGCTACTGGACTCTCGACAAGCGCACGATTCCTGCGCGGCCGGGTCCGCACCGGCATTGTCCGGAGCCGAAACTCGCTGCTGCCGGCCATCCAGATGACTGCCTGCGCGGTCGGCGCCTATGCCTTCGCGGAACACGTGCTGGGCCACAGCGGACCGTTGTTCGCAGCCACCTCCTCGCTGATTGCCCTCGGCTTCTCCCGGGAACCCCGGCTGCGCCGCGTGGTGGAGGTGGGCCTGGGCTGCACGATCGGGATCGTGGTGGGCGACCTGCTCCTGCATTGGCTCGGCGCGGGGATCTGGCAGGCCGCCGTCGTCCTCCTGTTTTCCATCCTGCTGGCCCGCTTCCTGGACAGCGGCACGATCTTCACCACCCAGCTGGGGCTGCAGTCCCTGCTCGTGGTGCTCCTGCCCGCGCCGGCCGGCGGGCCGTTCACCCGCAGCATCGATGCCTTGGTGGGCGGGGCTTTTGCCCTGCTGGTGACGATCCTGATTCCCAAGGATCCGCGCCGGGAGCCGCGCAACGACGTCAAGAAGCTCCTGCACGAGCTCGCAGAGGTGCTGCGCGAATGCGCCTCGGCTCTGAGCTACAGCGATTCGACCCAGGCCTGGCACGCACTGGTCCGGGCGCGCAACTGTCAGCCCCTCGTCGATGCGATGCGCCAGTCCCTGCGCTCGTCCGGGGAGGTGGCGGCGCTGGCGCCCGCCTACCGGCGGCACCGGGACGAACTGGACCGGATGGAGCAGTCCCTCGATTACATCGACCTCGCGCTCCGCAACAGCAGGGTCTTTGCCCGCCGGTTGACCAGCGCCATCAACCACGCAGCGCTCTCGGACGAGGCCACCGAGAACATGGCCCAGGTCCTGCAGGAGACCGCCGATGCCGTGGACGAGCTGTCCCTGGGCCTGGCCGAAGTCCATGACGGCGTCCGGCGCGCGCACCTGCGCACCGCCCGGGCGGAGCTCAGCGAGATCGCGGCCAGGCTGCATCCGCGCCTGCTCGACGTCGAACGGATGGAGGGCGAGACGGTGGTCATGCTCTTCCGTCCGCTGATGGTGGACCTGCTCGAAGCCGCCGGCGTGGATCCGAAGGAAGCCCGGGACATCCTGCCGCCGCTGTAGGGCTGACGGTTCCAGTTCAGACGGCCCTTCGCCGCCGGACGGGCCGTGTCGGTAGTCCCGGTTAGGGTGGAGCAATGGCTACGAAGACTTCCCGGGCGTCCAAGGCCCCGGGCTATAAATGCGCCGAATGCGGCTGGACCACGGTCAAATGGGTGGGCCGCTGCGGCGAATGCCAGGCCTGGGGCAGCGTTGAGGAGACCGGCGCCGCGGTGGCGCGGACGACGGCGGCCACCACCGTCCTGGAACCGGCCCGCCGGATTGCCGACGTCGACGCCACCACGGCGGCCTTCCTGCCCACCGGCGTGGACGAGCTCGACCGCGTGCTGGGCGGCGGGCTGGTCCCCGGCGCCGTCATCCTGCTCGCGGGCGAACCCGGCGTGGGCAAGTCCACGCTGCTGCTGGACGTCGCGGCCAAGTTTGCCCGCACCGCACAGGATGTCCTCTACATCACGGGCGAGGAATCCGCGGCGCAGGTCAAGCTCCGCGCCGACCGGATCGACGCGGTGGCCGAATCCCTGTACCTCTCGGCCGAAACGGACCTCGGCCAGGCCCTGGGGCAGGTGGAGAAGCTGGAGCCGCGCCTGCTGGTCGTGGACTCGGTCCAGACCCTAAGCAGCGCCGACGTGGAGGGCAGCGCCGGCGGCGTGTCCCAGGTCCGCGAGGTTACCGCCTCCCTGATAGCCGCCGCGAAGCGCCGCAACATGACCACGCTGCTGGTGGGGCACGTGACCAAGGACGGATCCATCGCCGGCCCCCGGCTGCTCGAGCACCTGGTGGACGTGGTCTGCCAGTTCGAGGGCGAGCGCCATTCGCGACTGCGGTTGCTCCGCGCCGTCAAAAACCGGTACGGGCCCACGGACGATGTCGGCTGTTTCGACCTGAATGAGGACGGCATCGTGGGTCTGGCCGACCCCAGCGGGTTGTTCGTCTCGCGGACCAAGGAGCCCGTGTCCGGCACCTGCATCACGGTGACCTTGGAAGGGCGCCGTCCGCTGCTCGCGGAGGTCCAGTCCCTGCTCGCTGAAAGCGCCAGCTCGCAGCCGCGCCGCGCCACCAGTGGGCTGGACAGCTCACGGGTGGCGATGCTGCTGGCCGTGCTACAGCAGCGCGCCGGCTGCCTGCTGCACAAGGACGATTCCTACGTGGCCACGGTGGGCGGCGTGAAGCTCAGCGAGCCCGCCACGGACCTCGCCGTTGCGCTGGCCGTGGCCTCCGCCAAGGCCAAGAAACCCCTGCCGCAGCGGCTGATCGCCTTCGGCGAGGTGGGCCTGGCCGGCGAAGTCCGCCCCGTGCCCGGCATCAACCAGCGCATCCAGGAGGCGCACCGGCTCGGATTCACCCACGCCGTGGTTCCGGCGAGCCCGAACGGGCCCGGCCCGGTCCCCGCGGGATTCTCGGTGCGGGAGGTCGGGCACCTGGCCGAGGCGCTGGGCCTGCTGATCAGCTGACCGTCCGGCGGACGGGCCAAGGCACGGCCGTCCGGACCGGTCCCGGCAGTGGGGCAGAATGGATCCATGGACCGGGCTGTTGAGATCTCTGCATTTTTGCGTTCCCGCCGCGGGAGGCTCTCACCGGTAGACGTCGGATTGCCGTTCGACGGCCGGATCCGGCGGGTTCCCGGCCTGCGCCGGGAAGAGGTGGCCCGCCTCGCCGGAATGAGCGTCGACTATTACATGCGCATCGAACAGGGCCGCGGCGGAACAGTTTCCGCGGAGATCATCGAGGCTATAGCGGGAGCGCTCCGGCTCGACGCCGTCGAACGTGACCATCTGCTGAACCTTACCGCCGCCGGCGCCACGGCCCCGCAGGAGTCCGTGCCAGCCCCGCAGCGGGTCCGGGCCGGCCTGTACGATCTGCTCAGCGTGATGGACCGGGCGCCCGCGATCGTCATGGGCAGGCGAACGGACATCCTGGCCAGCAGCGAGCTGGCTCGCCTGCTGTTTGTGGACTTCGAGGAGCTGCCGGCGGCGCACCGGAACTACGCCCGTTTCGTGCTGCTTAACCCCCTGGCCAGGGAGCTGTTCGTTGATTGGGAGCTCCTTGCGGCCCAGGCCACCGCGATGCTGCGTCTCGATGCCGGCCGGCACCCCGAGGACCGGCAGCTGTCCGACTTCGTTGCCGAACTGATGCAGGACTGCCCGGAGTTCCCCAAGTTCTGGGCCGACCAGCAGGTGCATCAAAA
>JAODMV010000096.1 GCA_025464875.1 Arthrobacter sp.
AGGTCTGCGGGCTGTGGTTCGGGCTCGACCACATGGACCTCATCCTCCACGCCCAGGCGGCGTCCGAAGTGCACCGCCAGCAGATCGTCCTGCACGAGTTCGCCCACATGATCCTCCGCCACGAACAAGAGGCCGTCGCTCCGGACTACGTCCGGAATTTCTTTCCCGACCTGGATCCGGACCGGGTCGTCAAGGCGTTGAAGCGATCCGATTTCCTGGACGAGTTCGAAGTGACCGCTGAACTGCTCGCCGACCTCCTGGCGGCACGGATCCGTAATTCCCAGCGCCGCGCCGCCGGCCAGCCCGGAAACTATGGCTCGATCTTCGGATGATGCAACTCATCATGGCCGCCGCACTGTACCTGCTCGGGCTGGCGCGCGTGCCCGCCCTGCTCAAGTCCGGGCGCGACCCGGTCTTCGCGGCCGCTCTCCTGACAGGGACCGCTGCACTGCTGACGAGCCCGGCCGTCTACCCCGCGGTGGACCAGGCCCTGGGTGGGCAGAACGTCGCCAAACTGGCCCAGCACACCTCGATGATGATCGGCATGTGGTTCATCCGCGGCGGGATCCTGAACGCCGTTGCTCCGGTGAGGGAGCGACGCCGGCAGCGGTACCGGACGCTGCCGCTGTATGTGGCCCTGGGGCTGCAGGCCGTGCTCTTCCTGGCCACCGACGCCGGCCCCACCACAATGGATTTCCAGGGCACCTACAACAAGACCCTGCCCGGCGCGCTGTTCTACTCGATGGTCATGCTCTTCACCGGCTGGGTCTGCGCTGAAATCGCAGTGGTCTTGCGCCGGATCGTGCCGGAACTGCGCGGGCCGTTCAGGCTCGGCTTCCTGCTTGTCGGCACGGGGGCATTCCTGGGCACGATCTCGTCAGCGGCGATGGTCCTCGACATCCTCGCCACCGCGGTCCCGGCCCTTGCCTTCTTCAGCTTCCACGAGACACCGCTGCAGCAGGTTCTCGACCTCGTGCCCACCGTGCTGGTGGGCCTGGGAATGACCATCCCCGCCGTTGCCGGCCAGTTGGAGCGGACCCGGACCCGGCGGTGGGAGAAAAGCACCCTGCTCAAGGTCATGCCGATTCGCGACCGCGCCCTGACACGCGCCGGCACCGAACGGACCCTGCGGTCGGACCCCCGGACGAGCGTCCCCGAGCAGTTGCACCGGATGATTGTCCAGATCTGGGATGCGGAACTGGCTGCCGGCGACGGCTCGGCACTGACCGCAGAGGACCGCGCGTATCTGCTCACCGTCGAACGGAAGCTCGACCTGGGCCGGAGCAGCGACGGCGTCGAGCAACAGTAAGGCGCCCGGCTGAGCGGGACGCCTCGATCACGTCCGCCGATCGACTCCGCTCAGAGCTGGTAATCAGCCGTTGAGGTGATGTTCTCATGGACGCAGAGAATATTGTTCTCCGAATCCATGAACCAGGCGCACTTTTCTGACGCCGTGGTGCAGATGTGGTTCTCCGTCTTGAGGTTAGGGAGATTGTAGTCATGGAATGTGACGCCCTTGGACTCCATGTCCCGGACCGTCCGCTCGATATCGCTGACCTCAAAGCTCAAGGCCGTGTGCTCTGAATGCTTTCCGTCCCCGACCGGCAGCAGCTGCAGCATCGGGCCACCGGCGGTGCCGAACAACTCGCTTCCGTCCTCTGCCACTCCACGGTGCGGCAGGCCCAGCGTGTCCGCGTAGAAACTGCGGGCCCGCGCCGCATCGTCGACTGGAAGGATTGCCGTGGCTCGGTTCAAAACTAGGGCCATTTTGCCCACCCCCTCCGTTTCTTACATTGGAAATTTTACCCCGGAACGGGGCAGAAAGAACCTTCGAATTGGCTCCCGCCTACTTCTCGACGAGGGTCAGCACGTCGTAGGTGGCCACGATGTCGTCATTCTGGTTGCTCAGGACGGCATCCCAGGCGACCTCGCCGTACTCGTCGGTCTCGCGCGGGGTGATCTTCTTGGCCGTCAGCGTGACCCGGATCGAGTCGCCGGCTGCCACGGGGGTGAGAAAGCGCAGGTTCTCCAGGCCGTAGTTGGCCAGCACGGGACCCGGAGCGGGCTCCACGAACAATCCCGCACCCCAGGCCAGCAGCAGATAGCCGTGCGCCACGATCCCCGGGAAGAACGGGTTGGCCGCCGCGGCTTCCGGGTTGGTGTGCGCGTAGAAGGTGTCGCCGGTGGTGTTGGCGAACGCCGTGATCTCCTCCAGGGACACCTCCCGCAGCTCGGAGCGGATGGCGTCGCCGATGTGCAGCGTGCTCAGGGACTTCAGGAACGGGTGCCGGGCTTCGGTCTCCAGCGTGAAGTTGCGGTCCGCCCCGGTGTGCCAGATGCCGGTGACGGCGGTGAGCATGTTGGGTGAGCCCTGGATGGCGGTCCGCTGCATGTGGTGCAGCACGGAACGGATGCCGCCGAGTTCCTCGCCGCCGCCGGCCCGGCCCGGGCCGCCGTGGACCAGGTGCGGAACCGGCGACCCGTGGCCGGTGGAGCTGCGGGCGTCCTCGCGGTTGAGCAGAAGGACACGGCCGTGGTGGGCCGCGATGCCGGTGACGAGTTCCCGGGCAACGTCGGGATCGTTGGTGCAGACCGAGGCGACGAGCGAGCCGCCTCCACGGGCGGCGAGGCGGACGGCGTCGGCCAGGTCCGTGTAGCCGAGCACCGAGGACACCGGGCCGAACGCTTCGAGCGAGTGGACCTCCTCGGCTTCCGGGTCGGCCCAGCTCAGCAGCACCGGGGACATGAAGGCGCC
>JAODMV010000154.1 GCA_025464875.1 Arthrobacter sp.
GCAGCCCTGCGGGCCAGCTCCTCCGGCAGCACGTCATGCGGTTCAGTCATAGCCACAATGATTCTCCAATCACCCGCCCGGCTACAGCCCTCCTACACAAACAATCTGACACCCCCATCTGCGCCGCGACCCCGGCGCCGAGCCCGGCGGCGGGAATCCCGGCCGCACGCTGGTCCCGGCGCTGGGCGGCGTCGAACGCGACCGCGATCCGGGCCTGCAGGGCGGCCGCGGCCGACTTCAGATCCTCCAACTCCCGCAACTGCTCGATCAACCCCGCGCTCTCCGGAGCCGGCCGGACGGCGCCGAGCGTGCGGGCCACATCCGCGACCGCCGCACCTGCCACAGCGTTGCCGCGTCCCGCCAGAACCGCCACCGGTAACCGATTGCCTTCCATAACTAAACTCTGCCAGCGGGGTACGACAAAAAGGCCGGACCATCGCGGCCACCTGGGACCGATCTGCATGGGACCCGCGAGCAAGCGGCGCGGACCCCGGGAGACCGCCGCCGCCTTCGCAAAACACCAACCCGCCGTTCCCATAAACACCCGTGGCAGACTGTACGGATGGACCCTTCAGTAAGCTCAAAACCCGCAGAGCCACTTTCCGGACAAGCCCTGTACGGCGAGGCCCGACGGCCCTTGGGCCCGCGCGACCCGGGGGATGCCTGGGTCGAGGGCGACCGCGGAAAGTTCTGGGGACGCTTCGGCTCGGCGGGACTCCTCGTCCACGATCCCGCCAAGGGCGTCCTATTGCAGCACCGCGCCACGTGGAGCGACCACGGCGGCACCTGGGGCCTCCCCGGCGGCGCCCTGCACCAGGGTGAAGAGGCCGTGCACGGGGCGCTCCGGGAAGCGCAGGAAGAAGCGGCCGTCCCGCCGGAGAGCGTCCGGATCCTGTTCACATCGGTGTTCGACGTCGGCTACTGGCGCTACACCACCGTCGCTGTTGACGTTGTTGAGCCGTTCGAGCCGGCCATCAGCGACCCGGAAAGCCTAGAGCTCCAATGGGTCCCGATAGATCAGGTGAGCGACAAGGAGCTGCATCCGGGCTTCGCTTCCGCGTGGCCGAGCCTGCGCCTCAGGCTGCTGGAACCGGACGGCAACACAGACACCCAAACAGGCACCAACGAGGGCTGACCGGGCAAGGCGCCAGCGAGCCAGCCGGGGGCCTCAGCCCCGCAGCTGTGCCGGCCGCCGGCGGTACAGCCAGATCAGGCCCAGGATGGGCAGCAACAACGGAATGAAGGCGTAACCGCGGCCGAACAGGGACCAGACTGTCTCGTGCGGGAAGCTGACCGAGTCGAAGACGCTAAGGGCCCCGACCACCAGCACGCCGAGCATCTCCACCAGCACCGCCGCCACCGAGACTTTGAACCAGGTGCGGCCGGGCTTGGCAAGGGAAACTGTCGCCACCACATAGACGGCGGCGGCGAATGCGGACAGCAGGTAAGCCACCGGAGCTTCCGAGAACTTCGTCAGGATCTGGTACCCCGCCCGCGCCGTTGCCGAAATCGCGAACACCGCGTAAACAGCGATCAGCAGCCGGCCCGGCCCCGTATTGCGGGTGTCGGCCCGGCCGACGGCCGCCTGGCCCGACGTCGTCCCGGTGTCCTGCCGCGAAGGTTTTGCCATCACGTTCTGTACCTCTTCCATGTCAGTACCAGATCTGGTTCATCCGGGCCGCCATCACCAGGGCGGTGACGCCGACGGCGGCCAGGACGAAGTTGCTCCAGCGGGTACGCTCCAGGATGGACCAGTACACCGCACCGAGCGGCAGGATCAGGGCAGTCACCAGATAGCCCCAGAATTCCCAGGCCTCTCCCGCCATCCGCTCACCGCCCGCGAGCCGGACGATTGAACCGACCAAATACACCAGCAAGGAAAGTTCGACGGCGGCCACCGACAGTATCGTCGCGTCATTGGGGGCCTTCTTCAGGATCCCGGCCGTGAGGCAGATGATGGTCGAAAGCAGCCCGACCACCAGGATGATGTAGAAATAGGCGTCCACTACTGCTCTGCCTGCTGTGCAGTCTGCTGCTCTGGGGCTGCGCCCGGGGCGCTCGGGGCGCGGTCGCCGCCATTGGCCCGCTTTTCGTTATCAGGAGCGAAGACCAGCACGGGTTTGGCGTAGCTGCCCGCGTCGGCCAGCAGGGCCACCAGCGTGCCGTCGGGCGCGAACGCCGCCGCGGGCTTGGCCGCCGTCGCAGCCTCCGGCGTGCCGGCGCCGGCGCCGGCGGAGATCCTGCGGCCGAAGGAGATCTCCGTGGTTTCGTCGTCACTGAGTTCACGGTTGGGCATCAGGGCCCGGGCTGCCTGGGACATTTCCAGCACGTCCAGCTGCTCGGCCAGCTGCTCGAGCGTGTGCGCCTGGTCCAGGGTGTACGGGCCAACCTGGGTCCGGCGCAGCGCCGTGAGGTGGCCGCCGACTCCGAGGGCGTCGCCCAGGTCGCGGGCCAGGGCGCGGATGTAGGTGCCGGAGGAGCATTCCACCGTGACGTCCACGTCCAGCGCCTCGCCGTCGCGCGCCCGGCGGAGCTCGTGGACCTCGAAGCGGTGGATGGTGACCGGCCGGGAGGCCAGCTTGACCTCTTCACCGGACCGGACCCGGGCATAGGCACGTTCGCCGTTAACTTTGATGGCGCTGACGCTGCTGGGAACCTGTTCGATGTCCCCGGTCAGGGCCGCAACGCCGGCGCGGACGGCTTCGTCGGTGACGGACGCGGCGCTGCGGGTGGCAATGACCTCGCCCTCGGCGTCGTCAGTCACCGTGGACTCGCCCAGGCGGATGGTGGCGGTATACGTCTTGGACGTGCCGACGATGTAGGTCAGCAGCCGTGTGGCCTTGTTGACGCCGACCACCAGCACACCGGTGGCCATCGGGTCCAGGGTCCCGGCGTGGCCTACCTTTCGGGTACCGGCGATCCGCCGCATCCGTCCAACCACATCGTGGCTGGTCCAGCCTTGCGGCTTGTCCACTATCACCAGTCCAGAAAGCACGCTCCCCAGTATATCTACGCGGGAGCAGCCCCCGACGACGGGACCCTCCCCCGAGGCCTCTTCCCCGCCCCCAATCGCCGCGCCGCGGGGCCGCTAGGATGACTGACATGCCCGAGCTTGCCGCACATGTCCGTGACGTCCCCGTCAACCAGATCCGCGAGATCACCGAGGCCGCCTGGGGCACGCCCGGCGCCATCGTGCTCAGCATCGGCGAACCGGGCTTCGCCGTCGCCCGCCATATCCTCGAAGCCGGGATGGCCTGCCTGGACCGCGATGAGACCAATTACACGCCCAACGCCGGGATCCCCGCCCTGCGCGAGGCCTTCGCCGCGAGGTTCCGCGAACACAATGCGACAGCGGTCGGGGCGGAGCGGGTCTACGTCGTCGACGGCGCCCAGCAGGGTCTGCACTTCGCGATGAGTCTGCTGCTGTCCCCCGGCGACGAGATCCTGATCCCCAATCCGGGCTACCCGACCTTCGCGATGACCAGCAGGCTACTGCACGCCGTACCCGTGGGGTATCCGCTCTACC
>JAODMV010000187.1 GCA_025464875.1 Arthrobacter sp.
GGGCGGCGGGGAACCACAGCGTGAGGTAGAACAGGATTGCCGGGAAGAAGCCGGCCTCGGCGGCACCTAGCAGGAACCGGATGATGTAGAAGGTGGTTTCATTGCTGACCCAGGCCATCGCCGTAGCAAAGATGCCCCAGGAGATGAGGATCCGGGCAATCCATGTGCGGGCGCCGACTTTGTACATGCCGGCGTTGCTGGGGATTTCCAGCAGGGCGTAGCCTAGAAAGAACATGCCGGCGCCCAGGCCGTATTCTGCGGCGCTCAGGCCAATGTCCTGGCTCATCGTCAGCTTGGCGAAGCCGACGTTGTTCCGGTCCAGGTAAGCGATGAAATACAACAGCACTAGCAGCGGCAGCAACCGCCGGCGGACTTTGCGCAGGGTCCGGTTTCCCAGCTCCCCGAGATCATGTGCGCCTAGATTGGAAGTGGCCACGACAGCCCCCTTGTAAATTAGGCCTCGTCGGGTGCTAACTATTTAGCAACCCGGCCTCAAAGGTGGGCGTCGGGTATCTCCGGTCGGTACCTCTCTGTTCGATCGGGACATCCGGTGCCTGCGAAGATCGTAAATCCGCCCGCGGCCCCGGTCAAGGTACTCCCCGGCGTTCGGACCAGAGGCGCAACTGGCGGTGCCTAGAGGTCGCGGATCGTCCGCAGGGCCGCCGCGGTAAGAACCTGGATGCCAAGGCCCAAGGACCGCTCGTCCAGGATGTAGTCGCCGCGGTGGAGGTCGTATTCCTCGCCGCCGGGGGTCTTGGTGCCCAGGCGCATCATGGCGCCGGGGACTTCCGCGAGGAACCAGGCAAAGTCCTCCCCGCCCATGGACTGCGGTGTCAGCACGACGGCGCCCTCGCCGATTTCGGCGCGGGCCGCGGCCTCGATCAGTGCTGTCTCGTGTTCGGAGTTCACCACCGGCGGCACGCCGCGGGTGTGTTCCAGGTGGACGTCGACGCCGTAGGGCGCCGCGACCTGCTGCACGACTTCGTCGAGGAGTTTGCCGGCGCTGTGCCAGGCGTCGCGGTCCAGGCACCGCATGGTGCCGGCCATGTAGCCGTTCGCCGGGATGGCGTTCGGGGCGGAGCCGGCGTTGATCTGCCCCCAGACGACGGAGACGCCGCTGCGGACGTCCACCCGGCGGGACAGCACGGCCGGAACGTTGACCGCGATCTGGGCCAGGGCGAAGACGAGGTCTTCGGTCAGGTGCGGGCGCGAGGTGTGCCCGCCCCGTCCGCTCAGCTCAATCTTGATCGTGTCCGAGGCGGAGGTGATCGCGCCGATCCGGGTCCCGATCTTGCCGACTTCGATCCGCGGGTCGCAGTGCAGGGCCAGGATGCGCGGCACGTCCTCCAGGACGCCCTGCTCGATGCAGGCATGCGCGCCGCCGGGCATGGTTTCCTCGGCCGGCTGGAAGATGATCCGGACGGAGCCGCCGAGTGGCGACTCCTGGTGCATGCGGTGCAGGACCAGGGCGATGCCCAGCATCGTGGTGGTGTGCACGTCGTGCCCGCAGGCGTGCGTGACGCCGTGGTTCTTCGAGGCGAAGTCGAGACCGGTTTCCTCGATGATGGGCAGGGCGTCGATGTCGCCGCGGAGGGCTGTGGCGATCGGCCCTTCGCCGACGTCCACGGTCACGCCGGTGCCGTTGAGGCGGCGGGGCTTGAGGCCGGCAGCCTCCAGCCGCTGCGCGATCTTTTCGGTGGTGCGGAACTCCTTGAAGGACAGCTCGGGGTGCGCATGCAGGTCCCGGCGGAACGCGATCAGCTCCGGCAGGAGGGGCTCCAGCCACGGCCCCACCAGAGTCGTGGGCTCAGCTTCAGTAGTGTAGTTACGCACGGAACAACTCTACAGAACGTCGGTGTCGCCCTTGGCCTTGAGGGCATCGACCGCCTGCTTGACCCGCTGGGAGTGTTCCTTGGTGGTGACCAGCAGGGCATCGGGGGTGTCCACGATCACGACGTCCTTGATGCCGATCAGCGCGATCACACGCTTGGTGTCGGAGACCACTACACCGCTGGCGTTCTCGGTGAACACCCGGGCGCCCTCGCCGATGACGGTGACGTCGTCCACTTCCTTGGCGCTGTTGAGCCGACCGACGGAGGCAAAGTCCCCGACGTCGTCCCAGCGGAAGGTGCCGGGCACCACCGCGACGTCTCCGGCGGCGGCCGCCGGTTCGGCCACAGCATAGTCAATGGCGATCTTGGGCAGGGTTGGCCAGACACGGGCCGTGACCTCGTCGCGCTGCGGGGTGTCCCAGGCCTGGGCGATTTCCTGCAGCCCGGCGAAGAGCTCGGGCTGGTTGGCTTCGAGGTGCTTGAGCATCAGCGAGACGGGCGCCACGAACATGCCGGCGTTCCAGACGTATTCACCGCTGTCCACATACTGCTGGGCAACTTCCTCGCTGGGCTTCTCCACGAACTCCACCACCGACTGCGCGCTGGGGGCGCCGGGGATGTTGAGGGTGGCGCCGGACCGGATGTAGCCGAATCCCGTGGACGGGTGGGTGGGCTTGATGCCGATGGTGACGATCTTGCCGGCCGCTGCCGTGTAGATGGCCTCCCGGACGGCGTCCTGGAACAGTGCGTCCGGGCTGATCACGTGGTCCGCGGCGAAGGAGCCCATGATGGTGTCCGGGTCCCGCTCGTGCAGGATGGCCGCGGCCAGGCCGATCGCCGCGCCGGAGTCCTTGGGTTCGCTCTCCAGCACGAGGTCGGCGTCCTGGACCTCCGGCAACTGCCGGCAGACCGCCGCGCGGTGCGCGGTGCCGGTCACCACGAGCACGCGGTCGCCCGCGAGGGGCTGCAGGCGGTCGTAAGTTGCCCGCAGGAGGGTGCTGCCCGAACCCGTGAGGTCGTGGAGGAACTTGGGGGCTGCTGCCCGCGACAGAGGCCAAAGGCGGGTCCCCACTCCGCCTGCCGGAATCACAGCTATAAATCGGTCCAGCGGTGAATCGTGGCTTGTCGCTTCGTATGTAGTCATCAGGGCTACTTTAGCCGAACGGCGCCGGTAACCCCTGGAACGCGGCGCTTCAGGCCACCCTGCCGCCCCGCGAATGTGGCGTTCGTCTCAAAACCGGCCGAAAACCGTGCCAGAGGCCGTCACCAACCGGTTCCTGAATTGAACTAAGCTGTGAGCGAAGCCTAGATTTAGGCTTGAGCTTACGAGTGCTCTCGCAGCAGGCGTTCCCCCCGCGTGGATCCCATGCCAGCGCCGCTGTGTCGCAGGGAGGTTTATTCAGTGCCGACAAAACCAGCTGGCACCTTGTACCGCGGCCGTGAAGGCATGTGGTCCTGGGTTGGACACCGCATTACCGGTGTAGTGATCTTTTTCTTCTTGTTGGTCCATGT
>JAODMV010000196.1 GCA_025464875.1 Arthrobacter sp.
CGAACTCCTGGCGCAGCCTGGAGGTGGCCGGGTCCACGATGTTGATGCCGGACAGGTCGATGCCCTGGGTGGCCGCGGCCTCCCGGACATCGGCCTCGCGGCCCAGCACGGTCAGCTCGCAGACGTCGCGGCGGTGCAGGATCTCGGCCGCCCGCAGGATCCGCACGTCCGTCCCCTCCGGCAGGACGATGTGCCGGCGCTGGGACCGGGCCCGTTCGATCAGCTCGTGCAGGAAGCGCAGCGGCGTCATCCGTTCGGGCCGCGGCAGGTGCAGCCGCTCCACGAGCTCGGCCTCGTCCACCCGCTTGGACCACAGGCCCAGGGCCGACGCCACCTTGCGGCGGTGCCCGGACCAGATCTCGCTGCGCACCTCGGAGACCTGCTTGGCCGTGCTGTAGGTGTCGTCCGGGGAGGCAAAGACCGGGAACGGGGACTGCGCCAGCAGCGAGTAGATGTTGGCGTCGGGGGCCAGGCCGCCGGTGAGGATCAGCGCCGAGGGCACCGGGAACTCCGGCGACAGCGACGACGCCAGGCAGGCGACCAGCACGTCCGCACGGTCACCGGGCACGATCACCAGCGCGCCGTCGTCGAGCACGTGCAGGAAGTTGGCCACGTTCATGGCCGCCACCTTGATCGAGCGCACGTCGCGTTCCGGGTCCGGCCGGCCGGCCACCTGGCCCAGCCCCAGGGCGGAGGCCACCTCACCGGTGGTGGGCCGGGCGATGTCCTCGAGTTCGGGGATCACATACACGGGCCGGCCGGCGGCACCCGGCCGGATGGCCGCGGCGATCGCTTCGACGCTTTCCGGATCGACGCGGTTGACGATGACGGCCAGCAACTCGCAGCGGGCGGCAAGGAGCTCCTTGCGGGCCACCTCGACGGCGTCCACGGCCTCCGCGACCGTGAGGCCCCTGGCCCCCACGACGGCGACGACGGGGGCGGCCAGGTCGTTCGCGAGCCGCGCGTTGAGGTCGAACTCGACGGCGGCATCCTGGCCGGTGAGGTCCGTGCCTTCCACGATGACGACGTCGCAGTGCCGGGCCATCTCGGCGAAGATCTCCACGCAGCGGGCGTCGATCTCCTCGCGCTTGCCCTCCGCCAGCAGCCCGCGGACTTCGGCGAAGGTCAGCCCGCCGCGGCAGCGCCGGTCGTCGAGATCGAAGCGGGCCCTCATCAGGGCTACCATGGGGTCCGCGGCAGCGTCGTGGCCGTGGACCACCGGCTTGAAGAAGCCGATCCGGTCCGCATGCCCGTGGAGCGAGTCCGCCAGCCCCAGGGCGATGAGCGACTTGCCGGAGCCCGGCGTCGTCGCGCTGACGTATATTCCTTTGGCCATGATCCGCCCTTTCCTGTGCTGTGTTCCCCCGGTTCCGGGAGTTCGGCGTCTGGTAAATCGGCGTTCGTACTGGGTAGTCCGTAGAAATGCGGGGCCGGTCTTGCCGGCCGTGTGTCCCAGCATACTTTCACCTCTTGACAGCGGGCAGCTAGATGGGATTACCTAATGAACATTCGGTAAATAAAGCTGGAGGCAATGACGCATGGCTGGACTGACAACGTCCGGGAACGCCCACCCCATCCTGAAGGACGACTACGCCTCCGAATGGATGGGCGTCGAGGTGCTGGCACTGGATGACGGACACGCCACGGTGCGCATGACCCTCCGGCAGGACATGCTGAACGGCTTCGGCATGGCCCACGGCGGCATGATTTTCGCCTTCGGCGACACCGCCTTCGCCCTCGCCTGCAATCCGGCGGCCCCGCGCGCCGGCCAAGCCGGGTCGGAGCACATCACCGTTGCCGCCGGCGTCGACATCAACTTCCTCCGGCCCGCGTTCCAGGGCCAGGTCTTGACCGCCGTCGCCAACCGGCGTGCCAGCGCCGGACGCAGCGGCCTGTACGACATCCAGATCTACGCCGCCGATGCCGGCGCGGAGCCTGCCGGCCTCGCGCCCGAGGGCGAACTCATCGCCGAGTTCCGCGGCCGCAGCCGCACCATCTCCAGGAAATAGAAACCAGAGACCCCAGATGACACAAAGCACCGTCGCCGCCCCCAGTGATGCCGTCCTGGACCGCGAAGAAACCATCTCCCGGGACGAGCTCGAGGCGCTGCAGCTCACGCGCCTGCAGCACACGGTGGCCTATGCCTACGACCGCGTTCCGCTCTACAAGCGCAAGTTCGACGCAGCCGGCGTGCACCCCACGGACCTCCGCGAGCTCTCCGACCTGGGCAAGTTCCCCTTCACCACCAAGGAAGACCTCCGCCTGGAGTACCCCTTCGGCATGTTCGCCGTGCCGCAGCACGAGGTGGCCCGGGTCCACGCCAGCTCCGGCACCACGGGCCGCCCCACGGTGGTGGGCTACACCAAGCAGGACCTCGCTGACTGGGCGAAACTCGTCGCCCGCTCCTTCCGGGCCGCCGGCATCCGCCCCGGCATGAAGGTCCACAACGCCTACGGCTACGGCCTGTTCACCGGCGGCCTGGGCGCCCACGCCGGCGCCGAGGCCCTCGGCTGCACCGTCATCCCGATCTCCGGCGGCCAGACCGAACGCCAGATCCAGCTCATCCAGGACTTCAGGCCCGACGCCATTTTGGCCACCCCGACCTACCTGCTGACCATCGCCGACGCCATGGTCCAGCAGGGCATCGACCCGGCCTCCACCTCGCTCAAGTACGCCGTCCTGGGCGCCGAGCCCTGGACCGAGGAAATGCGCCACGAGCTCGAAGTGACCATGAACATCAAGGCCTGCGACATCTACGGCCTGTCCGAGGTCATGGGCCCCGGCGTCGCCGGCGAGGCCGTGGAAACCCAGGACGGCAGCCACATCTGGGAGGACCACTTCCGCCCCGAGATCATCGACGCCTTTGACCCCGCCATCGGCGTGGACTCAGTCCTGGGTGACGGCGAACCCGGCGAGCTGGTCTTCACCTCCCTGACCAAGGAAGCGCTGCCGATCATCCGCTACCGGACCAAGGACCTCACCTGGCTGCTGCCCGGCACCGCCCGCCCGGCGCACCGCCGCATGGGCCGCATCACCGGCCGCAGCGATGACATGATCAGCCTGCGCGGCGTGAACCTGTTCCCCTCGCAGATCGAGGAGATCGCGCTGCGCATCCCGGAGCTGAGCCCGCACTTCCGGCTGGAACTCACCCGCCCCGCAGGCCAGCGCATGGACGAGCTGACGGTCAAGATCGAGCGCCGCGCGTCCGTACCCGCCGAGGCAAGCACGTCGGCGGCCCAGACCCTGCGCGAGCAGATCAAGATCCACGTGGGGTCCTCCTGCACCGTCGACGTCGTCGAGCCGGGCGCCCTGGAGCGGTCCAACGGCAAGATGCGCCGGATCTACGACCTGCGGCCCAAAGCCTGACCGTCGAACGGATCGTGAGAAACTAGCAAGTATGCCCACCTCAGCAACGACCACCAAGCGCGGCCGGCCCGGCTACGACCAGCAGTCGGTGCTGGTGATCGCCGTCGACGTCTTCAACCGCCACGGCTACGACGCCACGTCCATGGGCATACTGGCGGAGAACCTGGGCATCTCGAAGTCGGCGATTTACCACCACGTGCCGTCCAAGGGCGATCTCCTGAAGCTTGCCCTGGACCATGCCCTCGGCGGCCTCGAGGCCATCCTGGACCAGCCGCAGGCGCAGACCGGCTCGGCCGAAGCCCGGCTGGAGTTTGTCCTGCGCCAGACCATCTCGGTCCTGGTGGAGCGACTGCCGTTCGTCACGCTGCTGCTGCGCCTGCGCGGCAACACGGAGATTGAACGCAACGCGATGGAGCGCCGGCGCACCTTCGACCACAAGGTGGCGGCGCTGATTTCCGCCGCCCGCGACGAAGGTTCGCTGCGCCAGGACATCGACCCCCGCACGGTTACCCGCCTGCTGTTCGGCACCATCAACTCGATCGTCGAGTGGTACAAGCCGGGCGGCTCGCTGTCCCCGGAGAAGCTGGCCGACGACGTCATCACCATGGCGTTCAACGGCCTCCACGCCCCGCGCTAGCCGGCTTACGCGCAGCTTCAGCTTCCGGGCAGTACCAGCTTTCGGGCAGTACCAGCTTTCGGGCAGTGCCGGCTTTCGGGCAGCGAAAAGCCCCGCTGCTATTGGGGGGTGCAGCGGGGCTTCTCTGCTCCAATCCTAATAGGATTTTGCTGCGACTACTTACCATCCGGGACGTGACGTCGGTCTCATTTTTGGGCGGAGGTTGGTCCGGCCGGGCATCCCCCAAAATCATGCCCGGCCAGACCTTCAGCAACCACGCGGCGCTGGCAAGCCGCCCCGCCTCACTGAGGCAAGAATTGGACATGTCCAATCCGTCCGCCGTAAGCGTAAGCCGAGAAGATTGGACATGTCCAGCCTGATAGGCTCGAAACCGAAAATTCCGTGTTGTGACGTAACCGGTCACGGCCGGATTCATGGGAGGGGAATCATGGAATCTGAGGCATCAGGAGCCCCGACATCTGGCGCGGCGCTGGCCAGAAAGCTGAACCTCCTGCTGAACACCGCGGAAGCGGAAGGCCGCAAGATCGGCTTTTCGGACGTGAGCAAGGCCATGTCCGCCGCGGGAACGCCGTTGTCGCGCTCCAGATGGCATTACATGCGGAGCGGCACCGGCCCCACGGTCAAGAAAATTGATCTCCTCAAGAACCTGGCCGTGTTCTTCGGGGTCAGCGAGGGGTACCTGCTGGACGGGGACGAAGAGCTTCCCGCCAGGGTGGAGGCCCAGCTGGATCTCCTCGCGACGATGAAGGCCAATAAGATCCGCAAGTTCGCCGCCCGGCAGCTCGAAGGCCTCGACACCGAAACGCTGCTCCAGATCCGTGGCCTGATCGACCAGCATCTTGACTCCGAGGACACCCGGCGGCCGGAAAACCGCTAAACGCACGAGGACACCCGGCGGCCGCAAAACCGCTAAACGCACGGGGACATGAAGGCGGGGCGCTGCTAGCCTCGAGTGGGTGGATGGGGCGCCCAGATCCCATCCGTGAACTTCTCAAGGACCGGCCTCATCATGGACTACGCTGCCGCCCGGGCACGGGCACTTGCTGCGGAGCAGAGCCTCGACCTCACCGAACCGGTGTCGCTGTGCTCCACGCATCGGCATCTGGAGAAGCTCCGGGACCGGAAGATCGTCATCCGGCCGATGGACGGACCCACGGACAAGGTCTGCGGGCTGTGGTTCGGGCTCGACCACATGGACCTCATCCTCCACGCCCAGGCGGCGTCCGAAGTGCACCGCCAGCAGATCGTCCTGCACGAGTTCGCCCACATGATCCTCCGCCACGAACA
>JAODMV010000214.1 GCA_025464875.1 Arthrobacter sp.
CTGCCACCACTGGCGCTTGATGTTTTCCTTGAGCTCGGCACCGAGGGGCCCGTAGTCCCAGGCAGAACGTGAGCCACCATAGATTTCACCGGCCTGGAATACGAATCCCCGGCGCTTGGCGAGGGAAATGATCTGGTCGAGGACGGATTTTGCTGCCATGGAAACTCCAATTTCTACAGGGCCGCTGGGTGCGGTCCGCGGTCTGCGCTCCGGTCTCCGGCGGGTGCCGGACGGAGCAGTACGAACGAGTGTGGGTACAAGCCTGAGTGGAAAAGATTGTTGCGCAGGAAGCCGCGCGTCTTCTAGCCTACCGGCCCGCTACCTCTTCAGGGCTCCCTTGGGCCAGGGCAGGGTGGCCAGGACGATGGCGGCCAGGGTCAGCAGGGTGCCGAGCACCGTGGGCAGGGCCACCACGGTGCCGGGCACGGGCAGTGCCACGTCCAGCGCCAGGGACCCCAGCAGTTGGCCGGCGATCATGCCCAGGCCCGTGACCAGCACCCCCAGGCTGCGCACCAGCAGGGCGCCGACGCCGATGAAGACGCAGCCCATGGGGCCGCCGAGGTAGTACCACCAGTCGCCCGGAAGCGGGTTACCGGCACCGGCGACGGCGAGCTTGACCAGCCACGCGATCCACAGCAGGGCCGTGCCGGCGAGGAAGTTCACCAAGGTCGCGGCGATGGGCGAGCCGTAGTGGACGGTGGCCGTGCCGTTCATGGCCTGCTGGAAGCTCATCAGGAAGCCGGCCAGGACCGGAATGAGCAGTGTGACCAGCAGCTCTCCGGCGCCCGCCCCGGCGACCGGGCCGCCACCGGACGCTCCCCCGGCCGCGGAACCGGCCGCGGAACCGGCCAGGCGCGGCGACACGGCCCAGGCCACCGCGGCGACGGTGAGGAGGCAGCCGACCACGCGGATGGCGGTGACCGGCTTCTTGCCGGCGGGCCCGATTCCCATCCGGTCCACCAGCAGGCCGCTGAGGGTCTGGCCCGTCACCGCGGCGACGGTGAACAGGGCGACGCCCAGGATTCCCACGGTGAAGGACTGCGCGAACACAAAGAACGCCCCGATGCAGCCGGCCAGGACGTAGTAGGGCGGAAACTGCCGTTCCCGCAGGGCCGGCAGGATCCGGGCGACGCCGGCGCGGCCTTTCGGCAGGATCAGGGAAATGACGGCCATCACCAGGAGTCCGGTGGTGAAGCTGACGACGGCGGCGGCAATACTGTCCGCCATGGCCACGCCGAGCGCACCGTTGATCCGGGCCTGCACCGGGATGAACAGCCCGGCCGCCACTGCCAGGGGCAGGCCGACGGGCAGTGGGACGCGTGGTGCATGGGTCATTGGTGACACCTTAGGTCAGGCATTATTACTTGTATGAGCAATCCGGAAATTGAAGACATCCCCATCCGCGACGACATGATCCGCCTCGGCCAGCTGCTGAAGCTTGCCGGCCTGGTGGAAGACGGCGTGGAGGCGGCGGAATTGATCAAGGGCGGGCTGGTGAAGGTCAACGGCGAGATCGACGACCGCCGCGGCCGCCAGCTCCACGACGGCGACACCGTCACCGTCAACCGCCGGACCGTGCGGATCAGCGCGCCCGCCGGCTCCTAGCCAGGCGCTGAGGCGCAGCGCCTGGGCAGAGGCTATTTGTTCAGCACCTCATGCGTGAGGAACTCGGAGACATGGCCGATTTCCTGCTGGTTGATCCCGTGCCACATGCCGGAGTAGAGCACCTTGGTGAGTTTGACGTGCTTGCGCACCCAGCCCATGGTGAACTCGATCTTGTCGGGGGTGATCACCGGGTCCTGCTGGTCCCGGCCCCAGAAGACCGGCACGGTGCCGTCCAGTTCGCTGTCGCGGAAGCTCGGGTCCGAATCGGCGTTGACGGCGAAGCCCGAAAGACCGACGACGGCGGCGAAGTCCGCGGGCCGCTGCCTCAGCAAGGTGGTGGCCATGGTCATGCCCATGGAGAAGCCGAGCAGGGTGACCGAGGGGTGCTGGTCCTTGACGGAGTCGATCCAGTCCTGAACATACGCCGCCGCGTCCTTGACCGCGTCGAGCGAGTAGTCGATGGATCCGGTCAGCGGGAACCAGGTGAAGCCCGGGCCGGAGACGATGGGGGCCCGCACCGAGGCCACCGCGAACTCCTCGGGAAGCATGTCCGCCAGGCTCAGCAGATCCTGCTCGTTGGCGCCGTAGCCGTGCAGCAGAACCAGCAGCGGCTTGCCGGCCCGGGCCTCCTCGGGCTTGGACCATAGGACAACGGGGGCAGGGAAAAGATCAGCGGAAGTCATGGCTCCATTCTTACAGTTACCGGCTGTAACAACTTACGGTGGCGTAGCTTTGCAGGATCAGGGCAGGATACGGGGGTGAGCGAAACGGAAGCCATGGAGAATTCACCGGAGAGCACCGCCACCCACCCCTGGACGCGCTACGTGGCCATGGGTGATTCCTTCACCGAAGGGGTCGGCGACCCCGACCCGGCCAGCCCGGGCCGGTACCGGGGCTGGGCGGACAGGGTCGCGGAGGAGCTCAGCCGCGGCAGCAAGGACTTTGCCTATGCCAATCTGGCAGTCCGCGGCCGGCTCCTGCAGCAGATCGTGGACCAGCAGATGGCGCCGTGCCTGTCCCTCAAACCGGACCTGATCACGCTGTCGGCCGGAGGCAACGACCTGATCCGCCCGGGCGGCGATCCGGACGTGCTGGCGGAGAAGCTGGACTCGGTGGTGCAGATCCTGAGCCTGGGCGGCGCCACCGTGGTCCTCTTCAACGGCCCCGACACCGGCTCCTCGGTGCTCGGCCGGATCCGCAGCAAGGTGGCCATCTACAACGAGAACCTGCGCACCATCGCCGCCCGGCATGACGCCGTGATTGCGGACATGTGGTCCCTTCGGCAGCTCAATGACCCCCAGATGTGGAACGAGGACCGCCTGCACTTTTCACCGCTGGGCCACCACACCATCGCGGCCATGGTGCTGGATTCGCTGAACGTCCAGCACACCCTGGAGCCCCTCTCCCCGAAGCCGCTGCCGCCGCGCAGCTGGCGGGAGGCGCGTTCCGGCGATCTCGTGTGGGCCCGCGAGTACTTCGTCCCCTGGGTGGCCCGGCGGCTGCCGCATCGCTCCTCCGGGGACGGCCTCACGGCCAAACGCCCCCTGCCCGGCCCGGTCTTCGGCCCCGGGGTCCCCCTGGGTTCGGGCGAAGGTCCCCCGGGGGCTGAGGAATCTGTGCGGTCCTGAGCCGGTCCGGGCATAAGCTGGAGAGACACACCTGAGAGGCTCGGTACCGTGAACAATCTGTTTTTCTGGATCATTGTTTTGTCCTTCCTGGTCCCGCTGGCGCTGCGGATGTACCGGAAATCCCAGCGCGGCCGGAACCAGGATCAGGCCGGGCCCGGAGGGTTCCCGGGACAGTTCGGACAGTTCCCCGGGCAGCAAAGCAAGCAGCCCAGGGACGGCTTCACGCAACGTGACTACTACGGCGCCTTCGGCCAGCTGGGCGGCCCGCAGAAACCCGAGTCGCCCGCGAACCATCCCTACCCCGGCCAGCAGTACCCGGAGCAGCCGTACCCCGGCCAGCCGTACCCCGGCCAGCCGTATCCGGGCCAGGCGGGCTACCAGAACCCCGTCCCGTACGAGGACAGCCCCGAGTACCTGAAGAACCCGCCCCTCGCCGGGCAGCAGCCGGCCGGCGGGCAGCCCGCCGGCGAGCAGTCGGCGCCTCCGGTGGCCCCTCCGCCGCCGGCCCCTCAAGGTTCGGCTCCTCAGGGGTTCCGGGCCCGCAAGCTCGCCGAACTGGACCAGCGGTACAGTGACGGCGAGCTCACCATGGAGGACTACATGGCCCAGCGCGCGGAGATCATGAAGGGCTAAGCGCCGGGCACGGGCTCAGTCGAGCTGCGGGAAGCCGAGGTCGACCACCGAGGTGGACGGGTCCGGCCAGCGGGTGGTGACCACCTTCCCGCGGGTGTAGAAGCGGATGCTCTCGGGCCCGTACATGTGGGTGTCGCCGAAGAGCGAGTTCTTCCAGCCGCCGAAGGAGAAGGTTCCCACCGGCACCGGGATGGGCACGTTGACGCCCACCATGCCGGCCTCGACGTCGAACTCGAACTGGCGCGCCGCCCCGCCGTCGCGGGTGAAGATCGCCACGCCGTTGCCGAATTCATTGTCGTTGACGAGTTTGACGGCGTCGCTGTAGCTCTCCACCCGGACCACCGAGAGAACCGGGCCGAAGATCTCGTCGTCGTAGACCTTCATGCCGGGCTTGACGTGGTCGATCAGGCTGACGCCGAGGAAGAAGCCCTTGGAATCGAACTGCTGCTCGCGGCCGTCCACCACCACCGTGGCGCCCTCGCTGGCGGCGCCGGCGACGTAGGAGGCCACCTTGTCGCGGTGCTCGGCGGTGATCAGCGGCCCCATCTGGGAGGCCGGGTCCGTGCCGGGGCCGATCTTGAGCGCGGCCATCCGGGTGGTGATCGCACCCACGAGTTCGTCGGCGATATTGCCGACGGCGACGAGGACGCTGACCGCCATGCAGCGCTCCCCCGCGGAGCCGTAGGCGGCCGAGACGGCGGCGTCCGCTGCCATGTCCAGGTCCGCGTCCGGCAGGACCACCATGTGGTTCTTCGCGCCGCCCAGGGCCTGGACGCGCTTGCCGTGGTCGGCGGCGCGCTTGTAGATGGACTGGGCGATCGGAGTGGAGCCGACGAAGCTGATGGCCTTCACCGCCGGGTGTTCGAGCAGCACGTCCACGGCCTCCCTGTCGCCGTGCACCACGTTGAGCACGCCGGCGGGCAGGCCTGCCTCCGCGAAGACCTCCGCGATGAAGACGGCGGAGGACGGGTCCTTCTCGCTGGGCTTGAGCAGGACGGTGTTGCCGCAGGCCAGGGCGCTGCCGATCATCCACAGCGGGACCATGGCGGGGAAGTTGAACGGCGTGATGCAGGCGACCACGCCGACGGGCTGGCGCACCGAGTGGACGTCGACGCCGCCGGCGACCTGTTCGGAGCGTTCGCCCTTGAGCATGTGGGACAGCCCCGTGGCGAATTCGATGTTCTCCAGGCCGCGGGTGATTTCGCCCTCGGCGTCGGAAAGGACCTTGCCGTGCTCGCTGGTCAGGAGGGCTGCCAGCTCCGGCCGGCGCTCCACGAGCAGTTCGCGGACACGGAAGAAGATGCTGGTCCGCTTGGCCAGGCTCGTGGCCCGCCAGCCCGGCAGGGCGGCACGCGCGGCCTGGATTGCCTCCTCGACGCGCGCGGCGGAGGCCAGGGCCACCTCTTTTTCCTGCTCGCCCGTGGCGGGGTTGAAGACGGGGCCGAAGCGCCCGGCGTCGGAAATCCGGGCGCCGTTGATGAAGTGCGGAATGCGTTCCATGGCTCTCTTTCGTGAAGTGCTGTGCGGGGCGCTGTGCGCGGGAATTGCGCGGCGGTGGTTATTGGGCGGAGTCGAGGGAGCCGTCGACGAGCTTGACGATCATGGAGCAGTCCTTGCCGGACTGGCCGGAGTCGATGAGCCGCTGGAAGAGCTGCTGGACATGCTCGCCGATCTCCAGCGGGGTGCCGGTGTCCCGGGCGGCGCTGATGGCAAGGCCGATGTCCTTGTTGGCCAGTTCGGTGGTGAAGGTCGGCGCGAAGTCGTTGTTCGATGCCGCGGTGGGGACGACGCCGGCCACCGGGTACCAGGTCCGCAGGGCCCAGCTGTCGCCGGAGGAAACGGAGGCGATGTCCCAGAAGACCTGCTTGTCCAGGCCCAGCCGATCGGCGAGCACCGCGCCCTCCGCCGTCGAGGCCAGGTTGATGAACAGCATGAGGTTGTTGCAGATCTTGGCGGCCTGGCCGGTGGTGGCACCACCGGTCGGGATGATGTTCGCCGCCATCGGCCGGATGTACTCGGTGGCCTCGGCCACCGCCCCGGCCTCGCCGCCGATCATGAAGGTCAGGGTGGCGGCTTTCGCGCCGCTCATGCCGCCGGAGACGGGGGCATCGACGAAGCGGAAACCGGCGGCAGCGGCGGCGTCGTGCAGGGCCTGGGCGGAGGCGATGTCGATCGTGGAGGAATCCACCAGCAGCGTGCGCGTGTCGGCGTGGGCCAGCACGCCGTCCTCGCCGAGGTACACGGCGCGGGCATGCTCTCCCTTGGGCAGCATCGTGAAGACGACGTCCGCGTCCTTGACGGCTTCGGCGATGCTCGCGGCAGGCTTCACGCCGCCCGCCTCGGCGGCGGCGACGGCCTCGGCGTTGAGGTCGAAGCCGCGGACCTCGTGGCCGGCCTTGGCTAGGTTCACCGACATGGACCCGCCCATGTTCCCCAGTCCGATCCAAGCGATAACTGCCATGGCCTAAGCTCCTTTGCTTTGTGTGCCGCCGTGCGTGCTGCCCGTCATGGGTGCGTGTCCAGCATCACACCCTGCTACAGTGCAATCAAGGGGAAAAACTACAGATGCCATGTGCACAGATGCACGGCGGAAATGGCCGGAGGGTTTCTTGTGGACGGAAGGCGGCTTCCGAGCCCGGATGACCTGCTGATCCTGCTGACCGTGGCACGGCTGGGACGGTTCAACGCCGTGGCGGAGACCCTCGGCACCACCCATACCACCATCTCGCGCCGGATCCTGGCCCTGGACAAGCAGCTGGGCGGGCGCACCCTGGAGCGCAGCCCGCACGGCTGGGAGCTGACGGAGCTCGGCCACCAGGCGGTCGCGGCGGCGGAGGCGATCGAGGGCACGCTCGGCGCCCTCTCCGGCCGTCTCGCGCAGACCGAGGACATGCTCGCCGGCCTGGTGCGGATCAGCACCCCGGACGGCTTCGGCGCCGAGTTCCTCACCCCGGCGCTCGTGCGGCTGCAGCGGCAGAACCCGCTGCTCAACGTGGAGGTGCTCAGCGCCACCCGGAAGGTCAGCCGGAACCGCTCCGGCGTGGACCTTGAGGTGGTGGTGGGCAACCTCGACGTCAGCAACGCGCAGGCCATCTTCCTGAGCAACTACTTCCTCCGGCTCTACGCGAGCCCGCAGTACGCGAGGGAGCACGGACTGCCCGCAACGCTCGACGACGTCCGCCAGCACGGCTTTGTCTCCTATGTGGAATCGGCACTGCAGGTCGCCGAGCTGGGCCACCGCTCCGCCCAGCTGCCCGTGCCGCGCTCCAGCTTCCAGGCCACCAGCATCTTCGCCCAGCTCGAGGCGGTGCGCCGCGGCGCCGGGATCGGGCTGCTGCCCAACTTCCTGGTGGTCGGCAACGCGGACTTCCTTCCGGTGCTGCCGGACGACTTCCAGCGGCAGCTGCCGATCTGGGCGGTGGCCCGCGCGGAATCGTTGCGTGCCGCCCCCGTGCAGGCCGTGCTCGAGGCGATCCGGACCGAAGTGAACGCGCGCCAGGACGTCCTCGCAGGCTGAGCCGCCGGGGCTTAAACGCCGAAAAACGACGGCAGCCCCTGCCCCCCGCACCGCGGGGACAGGGGCTGCTACTTCTTGCCTGTTATTTTTTGCCTGCGGCGAGCAGGTCCGCGGTGCCCTGGGCGTCGGCGGCGTCGACGTCGTGGAGCGAGATCCCGCGGGTTTCCTTGAGGAAGAACACCGCGACGGCGGTGATGGCGCAGGCGATGAGCAGGTAGATGGCCACCGGGGTGGAGGACTTGTACTGGCTCAGCAGGGCCGTGGCGATGATCGGGGCCAGCGAGCCGGCCACGATCGAGGTCACCTGGTAGCCGAGCGAGACGCCGGAGTAGCGCATCCGGGTCGGGAACATTTCCGCCATGAGCGCCGGCTGCCCGGCGTACATGAGGGCGTGGAACATCAGGCCGATGGTGATGGCGGCCAGGATGATGAGGTCGTTCTTGGTGTCCATCATCGGGAAGGCGAAGAAGCCCCAGGTCGCGCCCAGGACGACGCCGGCCATGTAGACGGGCTTGCGGCCGAGGTTGTCGGAGAGCTTGCCGACCAGCGGAATCGCACAGAAGTGGATGGCGTGTGCGACCAGCAGGAGCAGCAGGATCCGGGACGTGTCGGTCTGGACGATGATCTTCAGGTAGGTGATGGAGAAGGTGACCACGAGGTAGTAGAGAATGTTCTCCGCGAAGCGCAGGCCCATGGCGGTGAAGACGCCGCGGGGGTAGCGGCGGAAGACCTCGGCGACGCCGTAGCCCTTGTTCTCAACCACGACTTCCTTGCGCGCCTCCAGGAAGATCGGGGCATCCTGGACCTTGGTGCGGATGTAGTACCCGACGATCACGATCACGGCCGACAGCCAGAAGGCCACGCGCCAGCCCCAGCTCAGGAAGTCGGCCGAGGACAGCGTGGAGGACAGGGTGAACAGCACACCGGTGGCGAGCAGGTTTCCCATCGGCACTGCGGACTGCGGCCAGGATGACCAGAAACCGCGGGACCTGCTCGGGCTGTGCTCCGCGACGAGGAGGACCGCGCCGCCCCATTCGCCGCCGACGGCGAAGCCCTGGACAAAGCGCAGGAAGACGAGCAGGGCCGGAGCCCAGTAGCCGATCTGCTGGAAGGTCGGCAGGCAGCCCATCGCGAAGGTCGAGACGCCGACCAGGATGATGCTGAGCTGGAGGAGCTGCTTGCGCCCGAACTTGTCGCCGAAGTGGCCGAAAACGATGCCGCCGATCGGGCGGGCCACGAAACCGACGGCGTATGTCACGAAGGCGGCGATGATGCCGTCGAGCTCCGTGCCGGAATTCGGGAAGAACAGCTTGCCGAAGACGAGAGTGGCGGCGGAAGCATAGAGGAAGAATTCATACCACTCCACGACCGTGCCGGCCATGGAGGCCGTGACTACTTTCTTGAGCCCGGACGCCTTGACGTCGGGTTCGCCTGCGCTCCGTGCGGCGGTGTTTTCCATGCTCATCAGGAACTCCTTCGGCGTCTCCATCGACGCCCTGTGCACCATTAGGGGGAGGACGCCCGTGATTTACGACACGCGACGTCATTCCCCACGAGTATGGACCCTCCCGGGCGGGGCCTCAACGGCCAATAGTGCAGGGTGCGTCTGCAAAAATGCACACGCGGCAGGCGCGGGCTAAACGAAGAAGCTCTGGCGCAGCCGGCCGCTGAGCTGGCCGATCTCGGTCAGGAACCCGTCATGGCCAATCGGCGCCTCAATCATGTGCAGGGCCACCTCGCCCGGCAAGGCCTCGGCGAGTGCGCGGGACTGCGCAGGAAAGTACAGCCGGTCCGAGTCCACCGCTGCCACGAGGAACTCGGCACTCGCGGAGGCCAGGGACTCCTCGAGCGGGCCGCGCCCGCGGCAGACGTCGTGGCTCATGAGGGCCTCGGTGATGGCGATGTAGCTGTTGGCGTCGAAGCGGCTGACCAGCTTGTTGCCCTGGTGGTCCAGGTAGCTTTCCACCTCGTAGCGGCCGCGGCCGGCCAGGGATCCCGCGTGCAGCGGCGCCTCGGCCGCCTGCGCCTTCCGGCCGAACCGTCCGTCGAGTTCGGCGGCCGAACGGTAGGTGATGTGCGCAATCCTGCGCGCCAGGGCGAGCCCGGCTTCCGGCTCCGGGCCGCCGTAGTAGTCCCCGCCCCTGAAGTTGGGGTCCTGACGGATGGCCAGGGTCTGGGCCTGAGCGAAGGCAATCTGTTCGGCGGTGCTGCTGGCACCGACGGAGATCACGGCGCAGCGTTGGACACGCTCCGGGAAGGTGACGGCCCACTCCAGCGCCCGCGCGCCGCCCAGGGAACCGCCGAGTACGGCATGCCAGCTCGCGATGCCCAGGGCGTCGGCCAGCCTGGCCTCGGCCACGGTGGTGTCGCGCAGGGTGACCAGCGGGAACCGGGAGCCCCAGGGCCGCCCGTCGGGGGCCGGCGTCGAGGGCCCGGTGGAGCCGTAGCAGCCGCCCAGGATGTTAACGGAGACGACGAAGTATTTGTCCGTGTCCACGGGGGCGCCGGGGCCGGCAAGCTGCTCCCACCAGCCCGGCTCCTCGCTGGCGCCGCGGGTCACGTGGGTGTCTCCGGTCAGCGCGTGTTCGATCAGGACCGCATTGGAGGCGTCCGCGTTGAGCGTGCCCCAGGTCTCGTAGGCGAGGACGACATCCGGCAGCTGGGCGCCGGATTCGAGCTCGAGGTCACCGATCCGGAGGTACTGCACGGTGCCATCGGGCACCGTTTCAGCCGGCACCGAATTGCCGGAGGTTGTGCTTCTGGGGACACCGCTGCGGGTGACGGCAATTGTCATATCAGGACCTATCTTCGCGCTTGCCCACCGTCAGCTGACCGGCAGGCCAGGTCTTCACCCGGGGCACCCCGCCGCAAAAGGAGGGTTGCCGGCCAGCAAGCCGGGGCTGTTGCTGGCGCTCATGACCTGTACCGAGTTTACGAAACCCGGTGCTGCGATAGCGAAGATTGTGACGGCAATATGACTCCCGGCGTCCCGGGGGGCGGGAACGCCGGGAGTCGGCCCGCGTTTCAGTCGCCTTTGGCGGCGCGGAATCCGGCGTCGAGGTCCGCGAGGATGTCGTCGATGTGCTCCAGGCCCACCGAGAGCCGCACCAGCCCCGGCGTGACGCCGGCCACTGACTGCTGTTCCGGGCTCAGCTGGCTGTGCGTGGTCGACGCCGGGTGGATGACCAGCGAGCGCACGTCGCCGATGTTCGCCACATGCGAGTGCAGCTCGAGGGCGTCGACAAAGCGCTTGCCCGCCTCCGCTCCCCCGGCGATGTTGAACGCCACCACGGCTCCGGTTCCCTTGGGTCCGTACTTGCAGCCGCGCTCGTACCAGGGGCTGGACGGCAGGCCGGCATAGGCGACGGACTCGACGTCGTCCCGCGCCTCGAGCCATTCCGCCACCCGGCTGGCGTTGGCCACATGGCGTTCCACGCGCAGGCTCAGGGTCTCGATGCCCTGCGCGATGAGGAAGGCGTTGAACGGTGACACCGCCGAGCCGAGGTCGCGCAGGAGCTGGACGCGGGCCTTGAGGATGTAGGAGAGGTTGGCCCCCAGGGCGCCGTCCTTGCCGAGGTCGCGGGCGTAGACCAGGCCGTTGTACGTCGGGTCCGGGGTGTTGAAGCCGGGGAACCGCTCCGGGTCCTTGCCGAAGTCGAAGTTGCCGGAGTCCACGATCACGCCGGCGATCGCGGCGCCGTGTCCGCCCAGGTACTTGGTCGCGGAGTGGACCACGATGTCCGCGCCCCATTCGATCGGGCGGATCAGGTACGGGGTGGAGAGGGTGTTGTCCACGATCAGCGGCACTCCGGCCTCGTGCGCGACGCCGGAGACGCCTTCGATGTCCAGCACGTCCTGGCGCGGGTTGGATACCACCTCGGAGAAGAAGAGCTTGGTGTTGGGCTGGACGGCGTCCCGCCAGTGGTCCAGGTTGTCCGGGTCCGCCACGAAAGTGACCGAGATGCCGAACTTCTTCAGCGTGTGGGCCAGCAGGTTATAGGTTCCGCCGTAGAGGCTGGGGCTGGCCACCACGTGGTCGCCGGCTTCGGCGACGTTGAGGATCGCAAAGGTCTCGGCTGCCTGGCCGGAGCTCAGCAGCAGCGCCCCGAGGCCCCCTTCCAGGCTGGCCACGCGCTGCTCGACCGCGTCCTGGGTGGGGTTCCCGATCCGGGTGTAGATCGGTGCGAGCTCGGCGAGGGCGAAGCGGTTGGCGGCGCTTTCGGCGCTGGGGAACACGAACGACGTCGTCTGGTAGATCGGCAGGGACCGCGCGCCGGTGGCGCTGTCCGGCTCCTGGCCGGCGTGGATCTGGCGGGTTTCGAAGGACCAGGCACTGGACATCGGTTAGCTCCTCAAAGGACTGGGCACACGCCGGGGCTGTGTGCTGGCTCTCATGACCTGCGTTCAGTCTAGGAACGCGGCGACGCCGCTGGATAGCTTTGTGACGAACATGAAGCATGCGGGCCGGCGCGGCGCCAGGGGCCTGAATCTGCGCGGAACGGCGGGCTTCATCCGGCACCGGAGCACCTCCGTGAATGACATCCCACCACGGTAAGGAACTCCTAAGCTGAGAGCTCCATCACAAAGTGCCAAGATGAGGGCATGCGCATCGATCACGTCTCTTACGCCTCTGAACAAGATGGTCTGGCCGCCACCACCGAACGCATCGCGACGGCGCTCGGCGTCGAAGCGGTGAAGGGTGGAGTGCACCCCCGCTTCGGGACCCGGAACATGATTATTCCGCTCGCCGGACATAAATATGTGGAAGTCGTGGAGGTCCTGGACCACCCGGCGTCGGACAAGGCACCGTTCGGCCAGGCCGTCCGTGCCCGCTCCGCCAATGGCGGCGGCTGGATGGGCTGGGTTGTCGAAGTTGAGGATCTGGCACCCTTCGAGCAGCGGCTCGCCCGCGCCGCCGTCAGGGGCAACCGCAAGTTCCCGGACGGCCGTGAGCTGGTCTGGCAGCAGATCGGGATCCTCGGGCTGATTGCGGATCCGCAGGTCCCCTACATGATCAAGTGGGAAGGCGATCCGGAGCTGCACCCCTCCAACGCGTACCCGAGCAACCTTAAGATGACCGCCCTCACCATCGCCGGCTCGGCAGAACGGGTCACGGCGTGGCTTGGCGAACCGGTGGAGAAGCTGCTCGAGGACGTGGACGTGAACTGGCTTGCGCCGCACGGCACGCCGGGCATCCTCTCCGTCACCTTCGAAACAGCATCCGGAGCCGTCACGATCTGACGCCGGGCTGCCCCACACTGCCCTCCACTTCGGCCGCCGTCAGCAGGTGCCAATGACGCCACCCGCCGACGGCGGCCGATCTTATGTCGTGCCGCCTCAGCCCAGCCCGATCGCCTTGCCGAAGAGGCTGAATCCGACGAAGGCCACGATGTCCAGCAGGGCATGGGCGATTACCAGCGGCATGACCCGCCGGGTCCGGGTGTAGATGAGGGCGAAGACCGCCCCCATCACCGCGTTGCCGATGAACGGCCCGAAGCCCTGATAGAGGTGGTAGCTGCCGCGGAGCAGGGCACTGGCAAAGATCGCCACGGGCATGCTCCAGCCGAGCTTGCCGAGCCGGTCCAGCAGGTAGCCCACCACGATCACTTCTTCGACGATGCCGTGCCGGATCGCGGACAGGATCAGCACCGGCACCGTCCACCAGTACGCGTCCAGGGCGCTGGGGATGATCGCCGTGGTGATCCCCAGCGCGCGGCCGGCCGCGTAGAGGCCCAGGGACGGGATCCCGATCAGGGCGGCGAGTCCGAGCCCCTGCAGCAGGTCCTTTCCGGGCCGGGCCAAGTCGAAACCCAGTTTCCGGAAGCCCGAGGCGCCGCGCTCCCCGGCCTGCCAGCTCTCGGTCAGGAAATAGATCACCAGGAGCACCGGGACCAGGGCGAAGATGATGTCCAGCAGCTGGTAGGTGAGGTCGAAGTATTCGCGGCTGCTCCGCGAGCGGTTCAGCGTCGACGTCCCCTGCGCCAGCGGCGCCGTGGACATCTTGTCCAGCAACTGGACCACGGAGTACACCGCGGACTGCCCCAGCGACAGCCCCAGGACAATGCACACTTCGATCCGCAGCCGACGGCGGGAGGGAACCAACATCTTCCTATCTTGCCTCCAGTTGCTTGCAGCTGCTGGTAGCCGCTGGCCGCCGGCGGTTCCCGGCCTGCGCCCCGCCCGGGCCTATGCTTGGTTTTTATGAGTGCGCCCGGGAAAATCATTCTGATCCGGCATGGCCAGTCCGCCGCCAACGCCGACACCTCGATCTATAACCGGGTGCCCGATTACCGGATCCCGCTGACTCCGCTGGGCATCGAGCAGGCCACGGCCGCAGGCGAGCAGGTCCGGCGCCAGCTGGACGGCCGCCAGGTGTGCGTCTACGTCTCGCCGTACCTGCGGGCCTACCAGACCCTCGAGGCCCTGAATCTGGGACCCCTGGTGGAGCGGGTCATCGAGGAGCCGCGGCTGCGGGAACAGGACTGGGCCAATTTCCAGATCGCCGGCGACATCGAGGACCAGAAGGAGCTCCGGAACGCCTACGGCCACTTCTTCTACCGCTTCCGCGAAGGCGAGTCCGGCTCCGATGTGTACGACAGGATCTCCTCGTTCATGGAGACCCTGCACCGGCACTGGTCCAAACCGAGCTATGCCCCGAACGCGTTGTTCGTGACGCACGGACTCACCATGCGGCTGTTCTGCATGCGCTGGTTCCACTGGTCCGTGGAGTATTTCGAATCCCTGAACAACCCGGACAACGCCGAGGTCCGGACCCTGCTGCGCACCGCCCGCGGCAAGTACGTGCTCGACAAGCCGTTCAGCCAGTGGGAGGACCGCCGGGTGGACGAGACAGTGCTGGACGCCCCGCCGATGTTCTACTAGCGCGTCACCTCACCGGCTGCGGAACTCCCGCCCGCCAGACGGCGTGCGTCAGCGGGACGCCCGGCCGGTAGGCGAGGTGGGCGGCGGCGGGCGCGTTGAGCAGGTGCAGGTCCGCGCGGTGCCCGACGGCGATCGAACCCACCGCGCGTTCGCCGTCGACGTCCCTCCCCGACTCCCGGCCCAGCGCCAGGGCGCCGCCGTACGTTGCGGCGCGCACCGCCTCGTGGACGCTGAGGCGCATCTGCAGCACCGCGGTGGCGACGCAGAACGCCATGGAGCTCGTGTAGGAGGTGCCCGGGTTGCAGTTGGAGGCCAGCGCCAGCTGCACACCGGCGTCGAGCAGCTCCCGGCCGGGAGCCAGCGGCTGGCGGGTGGACAGGTCGCAGGCCGGCAGGCAGGTGGCCACGGTGCCGCGGTGGGCGGTGGCGCCGCCGGACCCGGAGCCGGCGTCCCAGCCGGACCAGCTGTCCGCGAGCGCGTCCACGTCCGCGGCGGAGAGGTAGTTCACGTGGTCCACGCTCGCGGCGCCGAATTCGACCGCGAGCTGCACGCCGGGGCCCTCGCCGAGCTGGTTGCCGTGCACGCGCAGCCCCAGCCCGGCGTCCCGGCACGCCTGGAGCACGCGGCGGGACTGTTCGCCGCTGAAGGCGCCCCGCTCGCAGAAGACATCGGCCCAGCGGACGTAGGGGCGGACGGCGTCGAGCATCGGCCCGCACACCAGCCCGGTGTACTCCTCGGCGTCCAGGCCGGCGGGCACCAGATGCGCGCCAAGGTAGCTCACCTCGTCCACCACCGTGGAGGCGATCCGGGCGCTGCGGGCCTCGTTCTCCACGTCCAGTCCGTAGCCGGTCTTGGTCTCGAGGTAGGTGGTGCCCTGCGAGACGGCCTCGGCCACGCGGCCCAGCGCCAGCCGGGTGAGGTCGAAGTCGCTGGTGCTGCGGGTCGCGGCGGTGGTGACGGCGATTCCTCCGGCCGTGTAGCCCTCCCCCGCCATCCGGGCCTCGAACTCGGCCGTGCGGTCCCCGGCGAAGATCAGGTGGGTGTGGGAATCCACCCAGCCCGGCAGCACGGCACGTCCGCCGGCGTCCACGGCCTGGTCGGCGGCGGGCGCGTCGGCGGCCGCGCCGAGCCAGGAAATCCGCTCGCCCTCGATCACCACGGCGGCGTTCTTCAGGACGCGGTGGTCCGCGTCCTGGGTTGTCAGCTCGGCGATATTGGTGATCAGGGTGCTCATGGGTCCATTCTTCAGCGCCGGATGGACCAGCGGGTCGCGGCCAGCGCCTCCGCTGTCCGGGATCCCGGAGCGGCGGCCCCGGCGGCGGCCGGCGAGTCGGCGGGAGGCACCGGGCCTTGCCCGGCCAGGATGAGGCCGGCGGCCAGCTCGGCGATGCCTGAGGAGGTCTGGAAACCGTAGCCGCCCTGGCCGGCGAGCCAGAAGAACCCGGGGGCCTCGGCGTCGAACCCCACCACGGGGACGCCGTCGGCCGCCTCCGTGCGCAGCCCGGTCCACGCCTTGCGGACACCGCGGATGCCCAGAGTAGTGACGGTGTTGAGCCGCGTGATCAGCGCCTCGACGTCGCCGGGAAACGGCCGTGCGTCCTCCGGGCCGCTCGGCACGGACTCTGCCGGCGAGATCAGCACCTGCTCGCCGTCCGGCCGGAAATAGAAGGTGTCGTCGGCGGCGGCGACCATCGGGCTGCCCGCCGGGAGGGGGCGCTCGACGTCGACGATGGCCGCCGTGCGGCGGTACGGCTGGAGTTCGAGCCTTTCCACGCCGCTGAGGACGGCGAGTTCATCCGCCCAGGCGCCGGCGGCGTTGACCACGACGGCGGCCCGGAAAGCCTCCTGTCCGGCGCCCAGTTCCCAGCCGGAGCCGAGGCGCTGGGCCGAATGGACGCGGGCGCCGGTGAGAATGTCCACCCCGCCGGCCTCGGCGCGCTGGCGGTGGTCCGCCAGCAGTACCGGCGTGTTGCAGCCGAAGGAGCCGGTGTCCAGGCCCGCGGCGGTGAAGGAGCCCGGCAGCAGGACCGGGCACAGCTCCATCGCCTCGGCGTGGCTGATCCGGTGCATGTGGCCGCTGGCCTCCCGGCGGACGGTGGCCTCGTCCCCGATCAGCATGAAGCTGCGGGGCGAGAGCATCGGCTCCGGCAGTTCGGCGTCGCGGGCGGCGAGAAGTTCAAGGGTGCGGACGGTGAGTTCCTGCACCGCGGGAGGCCCGTAGCTGGGGATCAGCTGCCGGGCGGAGCGTGCCGAGGTGTGGTAGGCCAGCGAGTGCTCGGCTTCGAGCAGGACGACGCTGCATTTTCCGGCCAGGGCCGAGGCAAGGGACAGGCCGGCAATGCCGCCGCCGACAATCACGACATCGTAAGTTGCTGACATGGCTACATCCTTGCAGATTGCCCGGCTGCGCCGCCGACGGCGCTACCGCCACACGAACACAGGATTCAGTGGGCGTGGCCATGAGGGCCGGTAGGCTCGCGGACCTTGGACGGCATGGCGAGTACCGCGACGACGGTGAGCGTGGCGCTGATGAGCACGGCCCAAAAGACGGCTGCGGATGCCGTCACGACCGTGTGCGGGTTCGTCTCGCCGTTGGGGCTGCCGGCGTAGACCGCGTTTGCTACGGCGCCGAAGACTGCGACGCCGAGGGCGCTGCCAATGGACCGCGCGAAGAGGTTGGTGCCCGTGACCACTCCGCGCTCGTTCCACTCGACACTGGACTGGGCAGCGATGAGGGTCGGGGTTGCGACGAGTCCGAGCCCGAGCCCGACGATGAAGCAGCTGGTGGCGACCAGCACGAGGTTGGGCGCGTAGGCCGTGACGGCGAGGATCATCGAACCGACCACCGTGACCGAGATGCCGATCAACGCGGTGGCCCTGAACCCGATCCGAAGATAGAGACGTCCCGACTGTGAGGCACTGATCGGCCAGCCGAGCGTCAGGGCCGCGAGGGCAAGTCCGGCGAGAACCGGGGAGGTCGTCAGTGCCCCCTGGAGGAAGGTGGGAACGTAGGAGGTGAGGCCGAGCACGACTGATCCGACGCCGAAGGAGATGAACGCAGTGGTGGCGAGGAGGCGCCGCGACACGACCCACGGCGGCAGGACCGGCTCGGCCGCGCGCCGCTCGACCAGCAGGAATACCGCGAGCAGAACAGCTCCGGTGGCGAACACCGCGATGCTCATCGGCGAGTTCCAGGCCCACGCCTGGCCGCCCTCGAGAGCTCCCAGGATGATCAGGCTTAAGGAGAGTGTCAGAAGCACCGCTCCGAGATAGTCGACGCGGTGCGTTGTGCGCTCGATGTTCTCATGGAACTTCCGAATGAGCATCCACCCGGCCAGGAGGCAGAGCGGCACGTTGACAAGGAAGATTCCGCGCCAGATGCCGAGTGAGGAGAACCCCCCGCCGAGCGTGGGGCCCACGACGGATGAGACAGCCCACACGCTGGCCAGGTAGCCCTGCACCTTCGCACGCTCCGCCAGGGAGTAGATGTCACCGGCGATGGTGATGGCAACGGGCAGGACCGCTCCGGCCCCCAGGCCTTGCACCACGCGGAACGCGATGAGTGCCGGCATACTCCACGCCAACCCGCAGAGGATTGAGCCGAGCAGGAAGAGACCAATGCCGGTGAGGATGATCGGTTTGCGTCCCGCCATGTCGGAGAGCTTCGCGTAAACAGGCACCGAGACGGCCTGCGCAAGCAGGTAAGCGGAGAAGAGCCACGGGAACGAAGAGAACCCGCCGATGTCGCGCACTATCGAAGGCACCGCGGTCGCCACGATCGTCGAGTCGATGGCGACCAGTCCGCTCGACAGCATCAGGGCGATGAGGACGGGTCCCCGCTCGGAACGGAAGCCGACTCCTTCAACTTTGGTTGTCTTCACATCGTCTCGTTTCGGTCCGGAGCCCTTCAGCCGCGAGGCGGCGTCCGAGTCCCAGTTCCTCCACGCGGCGTGCAGTGGCTTCCTGTTCGGGCTGCAGGGGGAAGGTCACCAGCGGCACACCGAAATACAGCGCCTCCATCGTCGACTTCATCCCGGCGTGGGAGAGAAAGATGTCGGCGTGGCGCAGAACATCCAGCTGCGGGAAGAAGGGACGCAGCTCGACGTTTCGCGGGATCTCTCCCGGCTCGGACGGCTCGACACGATCTCCGGTTGCCATGGCTACCTGCCAGCGGCTGCCGGCGAACGCTGCCAGGCGCGGACGGAAGAAACCTGACCGGCCGTTCAACGGGGTGGTGCCAAGCGAAATGAACAGCAACGGCTTGTCCTGCAGGCGGGGTTGCCAGGTCTCTTCTTTTCCCCGAGCGCCGAGGCTCGGTCCCACAAAATGGAAACGGTGGCCCCGGCGAACCAGCTCGGCAACGACCGGCAGCGTGGGGTTCACACGGCCTGCCGCAGGCAAGCAGATAAACGCGATATGCATGACCGCTGCTCCTTCGCGGGCTGCCAGAGACGGTGTCCGCCAGCCGCCGACCCGTACGCTCCGGATTTTCGACCTTCCATCATCGTACGTATCGGGCGGCCAGGTAGCCATGGATGCGACGACGCGACGAGGTAAACCGGTAGCAGCGGATCGGGGCGACGGTAGCTGCCGATAGCGGAGATTTTGTAAGCCCGCCGTCCCCGCAGCGTCACCTGGCTGCCCCGCCCACGTCCGCCGGTTGCCGGCGCCACCGGCGCCTACACGGGCGCGGTGAGGCGACCGGCGTCGTCGGTGTTCCGCGGAAGGGGATCCAAGTGGCTGATGCCGGCAGTGGTCACCTGCAAAACCCGGGCCGTGGCAATGTCATAAAACAGCCCTGTCAGGTGCAGCTCGCCCGACCGCAGTGCCTGCTGCAAGCCGTGATGCCGCTGCAGCCGCTCCAGTTGGATGGCGACGTTGACCATCGCCAGTTGATCCACCTCCGCGTATCCTGCGCTTGCCGCATCGGCCTGCACGGGATGGCCGGCGCGGAACGCGGCCATGCTCGGCCGGGCGTGGTCGAGCCAGACGTCGACAGGGCTGCGCCCGGCCACGTCCGCAGCCGGGCGCTCCGGCGCCGTCTTCGGTTCGGCCATCAGGGCAGACATGGCTCCGCAGCCCGAGTGCCCGCAGATGACCACGGACTTGACGGAGAGCTCATTGAGCGCGAATTCGAGGGCTGCCTCGACCGAGGGATCGAGACGGTCATGCCCCACCACGTTGCCCACGTTCCGGACGGTAAAGAGGTCTCCGGGGCCGCTGCTTGTGATCAGGTTCGGCACCAGCCGGGAGTCAGCGCAGGTAAGGAAGAGCGTGTCCGGGTTCTGGCCGGCGGACAGTTCCTGCACATGGGGACGGAGCAGGTGCGCGTGGCGGCGGTGGTAGTTGTCCACGCCGGCAAGCACGGGCCGCAACCCAGCCGGCACCTCGGCCGTCGGGCCCGCGTGGCCAGGCCGTCCGTGCCGCTGCCAGCTGCGCCAGGGGGCAAAACCGCCGCGGAGAGCCGAACGCGAACTGCCGCGCGCCGGCGGGCCGTCCTGGGCATCGCGAAGGGTGGCGGTGCCGCTTTCCTCGATCTCCACCGTGCCGCCGTTGCTGACGTGCCGCCGGCGCCAGGCGTCCAGAGTGTCGTGGACCGGATGGTCAAGGAAGTCCACTTCCAGCTCGACGGTCACGTGCGATCCTGACGGCACGGAGGCCAGCACGTGGCTGAGGCGGGGAAGGGAGAGGAAGCTGCAGGACCCGTCAATGACCACCCGCCAGCGCTGTTCGTCCGGGCCGCCGAGGGGCTCCGCGTGGATGCCGGCACGGACCACACGCCACAGGACGAGCGTCATGGCCAGGGCGAGCCCGGTGAGCACGCCGGCCAGGAGGTTCACAAAGACCACGGTGAGCAGCGTGACGGCATAGACGGCCAGGTCCCCGGTCACGCGGGCAGTGGTGACGTCCGCTACCTTCACCAGCCGCACGCCGATGATGATCAGCAGTCCCGCGAGAACGGCCACCGGAACCAGCTCGATGACACCGGCAAGAAGAAGGGAGAAGACCAGGACCCAGACGCCGTGAAGAATGGCGGACTTGCGGGTCCGTGCCCCTGCTTCCAGGTTTGTCGCGCTTCGCACGATCACCCCGGTGATGGGCAGGCCGCCCAACATCCCGGACGTTACGTTTGCGGCTCCCTGACCGAGGAGCTCACGGTTGAAATCCGTTCGTTCGCCGTGGTGCATCCTGTCCACGGCGACCGCGGAGAGCAGCGACTCGACGCTAGCCACCAGGGCGATGGTAACGATGCCGATGACGACGGCGCCCCAGTGTCCCTCCGGCAGTTGCGGCAAGGACAGCGCATCCAGCAGGGACCCGTCGAAGGTGATCCGGTCGACGTCGGACTTGAACGGCAGCGAAAGCACAGTGGCGGCGACCACTGCCACCAGCGGCGCCGGGACGCGCCGCAGGGACGCCGGCATGTACTTCCAGCCGAGCAGCAGAAGGATCACGGCGACGCCCAGAACCGCTGCCTGATGGTCCAGCGAGGCGATGCTGGCCGGGAGGGCCAAGACGTTCTGCCACGCTGATTCCCCGGCCTCGGCGCCGAGCAGCACATGCGTCTGCTGCAGGACGATGATGATGCCGATTCCGGCAAGCATGGCGTGGACGACGACGGGAGCGATGGCCAGGGCGACGCGGCCAACCCGGGCAAAGCCGAGCAGCGCCTGAAGGACACCTGCAGCCGCTGTGATGGCGCAGGTAGCCGGCCAGCCGAACTGTTCGATCAAGCCCGCGACAATGACGGTCAGTCCTGCGGCCGGGCCGCTCACCTGCAGAGGCGAGCCGCCGAGGCTGCCGGCTACGATGCCGCCGATGGCTGCTGCTATCAGCCCGGCCATGACAGGTGCTCCGGACGCCGCCGCGATGCCCAGCGACAGCGGCACCGCAACGAGAAACACCACAAGGGACGCCGGTAAATCCCAGCGAAGCCCGGAGACCAGGAATGTTCGGAAGGGAATCCGACTGCCGGTGGCAGGAGTGGAGTGTGGATCCGTGGCGGCTGGTGAGGGCATTTCAGTCCTTGGCTCGTTTGGCGGGTCCTTGTCCACGCTATTGACGCCGCGGCGGGGCCCGCAAGGATGTTTATCGTGAGAAGAAACACCCGGTAAAAGCCGTAAGAATTGGCGTAATAGAACCTTTGACGCTCCTTTCCGGCACGGTCTCCGGCACCGCCACGGCCGGGCCTGGACGGCCGGACAGAAGGTGTGGTGCCACCCTCACCTGTGTTTCCGCGGCAGACCATGACCGAGCCGGGACAAAGGGAAAAATTGAGGACTGCTCGGAACAAACCCCAGCACATTCAAGTCAAATGAGAATTTGAGCCCTTTTAAAGGAGCTGCCCGTGAAAAAATTTTCCCGTTCGGCGGGCGTTCCTCGGCAATGAGCCTCAGCAAGTCCTCCCGTGACTCCCACAGGGGCCGCTTCCGGGCCAGATCTCAGGCCGCCCCGGCCGCGGCTACCGTCTGGCGGCTGCGCACGAAGGCCCGGACGCAGGCCTCCACGTCCTCCGGGCTGTGCGCGGCGGAGAGCTGGACCCGGATCCGGGCGGCGCCCTTGGGCACCACGGGGTAGCTGAACGCGGTGACGAAGACCCCGTTGTGAAGCATCTCGTCCGCCACCCTGGCCGCCAGAACGGCGTCGCCGAACATCACCGGAACGATCGCGTGTTCGCCGTCGAGCAGCTCAAAGCCCTCTTCGGACATGCGGTTCCGGAAGAGTTCGGCGTTCGCGAACAGCTTGCTGCGCAGCTCGCCGGAATTCTCCACGAGGTCCAGGGCCTTCAGCGTGGCCGCGGCGATGGACGGGGCGAGGGAGTTGGAGAACAGGTAGGGACGCGCCTTCTGGCGGAGCATGGCCACGATTTCGCGGCGGCCGGAGACGTAGCCGCCGGAGGCGCCACCCAGGGCCTTGCCGAAGGTGCCGGTGTAGATGTCCACCCGGTCCGAGACGCCGGCGTGTTCCGGGGTGCCGGCGCCGGTGGGGCCCATGAAGCCCACGGCGTGGGAGTCATCCACCATGACCAGGGCGTCGTACTTCTCGGCGAGCTCGCAGATCGCTTCGAGCGGGGCCAGGAAGCCGTCCATGGAGAAGACCCCGTCGGTGACGATGATCTTGCGCCGGGCGGGGTTCTCCTGCGTCGTGGCCTCGATCAGTTTCGACTCGAGGTCCGCCATGTCCCGGTTGGCGTAGCGGAAGCGCTGGGCCTTGCAGAGCCGGATGCCGTCGATGATCGAGGCGTGGTTGAGCGCGTCGGAAATGACGGCGTCTTCGGGGCCGAACAGGGACTCGA
>JAODMV010000305.1 GCA_025464875.1 Arthrobacter sp.
GCGGGAGCCGGCCTGCCGTACTTCTCCACCGACACCGTGGCAGCCCAGCGCGCCTTGGAGGTCCACGCCGACGTCGTCCTGATGGCCAAGAGCGGAGTCGACGGCGTCTACACCGCCGACCCGAAGAAGGACCCCACGGCCGAGAAGCTGCACCGCCTCAGCTACGACGACGCCCTGCGCCGCGACATCCGGGTGATGGACCAGACCGCGATGACCATGTGCAAGGACAACAACCTCACCATGGTGGTCTTCGGCATGGAGGGCGAAGGCAACGTCACCCGGGCTATTCTCGGCGAGGACCTGGGCACCGTCGTCACCCCCTAGCAACAGCTAGGATGTTTTCAGGACAGTTCCGCGCCCCGAGCCTGGGGCAAGCAGGCGGAAGACACAAGACGGAAGCAAAACACTGCAACGACCCGGTGAAGCGGGCTGCACCAATTTCTGAGGAGAGATCGTGATCGAAGAGACCTTGCTCGAAGCCGGGGACAAGATGGACAAGGCGGTTGAGGTAGCCAAGGAAGACTTCGCCTCGATCCGCACCGGACGCGCCACGCCTGGCCTGTACAACCGGGTGCTCGTGGACTACTACGGCTCCCCGACACCGCTGCAGCAGCTGGCGTCCTTCGCGGTTCCGGACGCGCGGACCATCCTGATCACCCCGTTCGACAAGACCGCCCTCCGCGACATCGAGCGTGCCCTCAGCGACTCAGAGGTCGGCGCCAACCCCTCCAACGACGGCAACGTCATCCGGATCACGATTCCGGAGCTGACCAAGGAACGCCGCAAGGAGTACGTCAAGATCGTCAAAGCCAAGGGCGAGGACGCCAAGGTTTCCATCCGCAACATCCGCCGCAAGGCGAAGGAAACCCTGGACAAGCTGGTCAAGGACGGCGAAGCGGGCGAGGACGAAGGCAGCCGCGGGGAGAAGGAACTGGATGCCATGACCAAATCGCACGTTGACGGCATCGACGACCTGCTCAAGCGCAAGGAAGCCGAGCTGCTCGAGGTCTGATGGATCAGGCACAGGAGGCCCCTGGGCCGCGCGTCCGGCGTCGGGGCAGGCAACACGACAACCCGACACCGAAGGCTGGCAGGAACCTTCCGGCCGCCACCGTGGTGGGCCTTGGCATGCTCTTCGGCATCCTGGGCGGCCTGCTGTTCCTCCCCCTGGGCTTTGTCCTGGTCACCACCGCCTTTGCGGTCTTCGGCGTGTGGGAAATCTTCCGGGCACTGGAGGCAACCGGCACCAGGTTGCCGATCGTCCCGGTTCTGATCGGCACCGTCGCCATGCCCCTTGCGGCCTACTTCGGAGGCCCCGAAAGCCTGCTGTTTGCCATGCTGCTCAGCAGCGTGGCCGTGCTTTTGTGGCGTTCGCTCGAGGGCGCGGCGGGTTCGGCGCGGAGCATCTTCGCCGGGGTCTTCACCCTGGCCTGGGTGCCGTTCCTGATCAGCTTCGCCGTCTTGCCGCTGCACGCCTCCGGCGGCGCGACGCCGCTAGGCCTGTGGCCCGACGGCGTGGTGTCGCCCGGCGCGTGGCAGATTGTGACGCTCCTGCTGCTGGTGGTCGCCAACGATACCTTCGGTTACCTCGTGGGCGCCTCGCTGGGCAAGCATCCGATGGCCCCCAAGATCAGCCCGAAGAAGACCTGGGAGGGCTTCGGCGGCTCCACCGCCGGGGCCGTGCTGATCGGGGTGCTGGCCAGCATCTTTGTGCTGGACAAGCCGTGGTGGGTCGGCGTGGTGCTCGCCGTGGGCATGGTCGCCGCTGCCACGGCCGGGGACCTGGCCGAATCCATGGTCAAGCGCGAACTGGGCATCAAGGACATGAGCAGCATCCTGCCCGGCCACGGGGGAGTGATGGATCGGCTGGACTCGGTCGTGTTCGCCTCGCCGGTGGCCTTCATCCTCTTCTCGGCAGTCGCCGGAGCGTAGCGGATCTGCGAAGCACGGCTTCGTTCCATTTTCCGGCCACTACAATGGTGCCGAGCAAACCAGCCGAACGGCATCGAAGGAAACATACTTACAGTGGACATTCAACGGCAGATTCCTGCCTCCTTTGACCGCGTGCAGCGGAACCAGTACGGCTACAACGCCAAACAGGTCGACCAATTCCTGCAGCACGCGCGGGTGTCGTTCGAGGCGCCCAAGGGCGCGGGCCGCCCGGTCAAGAGTGCCGACGTCCGCGCCGTTTCCTTCGACCCCGTGAAGGGCGGCTACGCCGCCGCCGGCGTCGACGCCGCACTGGACCGCCTCGAAGACGCCTTGGCGCGGCGCGAACGCGATGAACTGGTCGCCGAGCGCGGCGAGGAGGCCTGGCTCCGTGAAATCGGCAGGCTCGCCGGCGTGCTCCGCGGACGCCTGCACCGCCCCGACGGCGAGCGCTTCCGCCGCCCTGCCAAGGCGAAGGCCCGCAGCTACCGCACCAAGGACGTGGACGATCTGTGCCACGAGCTGATCGGCTACCTGGAGGAGGACCAGCCGCTCAGCGTGGACAACGTGCGCCGGGCCGTCTTCCGCCCCGCCGTGGGCCGGGACGGCTACGAGGAAAGCCAGGTGGACGCCTTCCTCGAACGCGTCGTGGAACTGATGGCCGCCATCGACTGACCTCCGCGTCAGCGTCTGGTCGCCAGCGGCCGTTCCGGCGTGTGGAGCCGGGTCATCAGCCGGGTCATCGTCCGCGGCACCCGCCCCTTCGTGGCCCTGGACACCAGGACCATGACGGCGAACGCCGCAGGTACCGTCCAGGCGGCGGGCTGAGCGAGCCACGCCGGCGTCCCGGTGCCGCTGAGCACCGAGCCGGCCACCATGGCCCCGCCGCAGAGCACGCCCCCGGTCACCATCCCGGCGATCGCTCCGGCATCGGTCAGCCCGCGCCACCAGATGCCCAGGAGCAGCACCGGGCAGATGGTGGACGCGGTGAAGGCGAACACGAGCCCGACGCTTCCGGCCAGGGCCAACGACTCGGTCAGGGACGCGATGCCCAGCGGCACGAGGGCCGAGATCAGCGCCGCCAGCCGGAAGCCGCGCACACTGCCGCCCAGCACGTCCTGGCTGATCACGCCCGCCAGCGAGACCACGAGTCCCGAAGTGGTCGAGAGGAACGCAGCGAAGGCCCCGGCCACAACCAGGGCCGAGAGCAGGTCACCGGCCGGCCCGCCGACCATCCGGCCCGGCAGCAGCAGCACCAGGGCATCGGCCTGGCCGCTGTGGGCCAG
Source organism: Arthrobacter sp. (assembly GCA_025464875.1). Classification (GTDB taxonomy): domain Bacteria; phylum Actinomycetota; class Actinomycetes; order Actinomycetales; family Micrococcaceae; genus Arthrobacter. The sequence goes on from JAODMV010000305.1 coordinate 3,216, forward strand.
GTCCGGGGTGAGCATCCGCCCGATCAGCCCGTAGGCGGTCGGAAACAGGTAGAAGACCGAGAGCAGCCCCAGAACAATCAGGGTGGTCCGCCGGGCGGAGTGGCCGTCCGGGTTCGTATAGAAACGCACCAAAACATGCGGCAGTCCCAAGGTGCCGAAGAGCAGGGCCACGAGCAGCGACACGGTCTGGTACGTCCCGGCCGGGGGCGCGCCGTTCGGATTCACCGCGGCCTCGGCCACGGCGGGAGTGCCGTTGCCGGCCAGCACGAAGACGATGAACAGCACCGGCACCGCCAGCGCCGTCAGTTTCAGCCAGTACTGGAAGGCCTGGACAAAGGTGATGGACCGCATCCCGCCGGCCACCACCGTGGCGCAGACCACGGCGACCACCGCCACCGGCCCCACCCACACCGGCAGGCCGGTGGTGATCCGGATGGCCAGGGCCGCGCCGTGCAGCTGCGGGACGATGTAGAGCCAGCCCACCGTCACCACCACCAGGCTCGTGACGCGCCGGACCGCCCGCGAATCAAGCCGCGCTTCGGTGAAGTCGGGAATCGTGTAGGCGCCGGAACGCCGGAGGGGAGCGGCCACGAAGAGCAGCAGCATCAGGTAGCCGGCGGTGTAGCCTACGGGGAACCACAGCGCGTCGGTGCCGGAGAGCAGGATGAGCCCGGCTACGCCGAGGAAGCTGGCCGCCGAGAGGTATTCGCCGCCGATGGCCGAGGCGTTCCACCACGGCTTGACCGTCCGGGAGGCTACATAGAAGTCACCTGTGGTGCGTGAAATCCGCAGCCCGTAAAAACCGATGACGGCTGTGGCCAGCGAGACGGCGGCGAATGCCGCGAGGCCGACGACGGGGTTCACGCCTGGATCACTTGTCCCCGACGAGGTCCCGGTAACGGGACTCGTTCCGCGCCGCCGTCCGCACATACAGCCAGGCGCTCAGGCCGATCACGGGATAGATGCCAGCGCCGAGCAGGACCCAGTCGAAGGGGAGGCCGGCGACCGTGGATTCCGCCAGTCCCGGCGCCAGGCCCAGCAGGAGCGGGAATGCGAGCAGGATCAGCAGGAAGCCCCCGGCTACCACGAGGCCCAGTCGCAGCTGCGAACGGATCAGCGAACGGACAAACACCTGTCCGGCGTCGGATTCCTCCGCGGCTTCGCGTGCCGCGGTGGCCGACGGCGCAACGGGCAGGGCAGCAGTGCGCGGCGCGGTGACGCGGACCCGGGTCATGCCTGGGGCCGGATCCGGGTGGTCTCGAGCTTCTCCCGCACGGCCGGCAGCAGCCGGCGGCTGATCGGAAGCTCCGCCCCGGCCACGGTCACGCTGGGCCGGGCCGCGGCAAGCTTCAGGTGCCCGACATGGTTCAGCGCGATGAGGTAGGACCGGTGGGTGCGGATGAACCCGGCGTCGGCCCACTGCTGTTCCAGATCGGCCAGCGGAACCCGGATGAGGTAGCTTGCATCCGCGGTGTGGAGCCTGGCGTAGTCGCCCTGCGCCTGGACGTAGGTGACATCCTCGCGCCTGATCATCTTGGTGATGCCGCCGAGGTCCACGGTGATCATCTCCGGTGCCGGGGCCCCGTCCCGGAGCAGTTCGCTGATGCGGCCGATCGATTTCGCCAGCCGTTCGACGCGCACGGGTTTGAGCAGGTAGTCCACGGCCGCCAGTTCAAATGCCTCCAGGGCGCAGTCCTCGTCCGCGGTGACGAAGACGACCGCGGGCGGATGGGCGCCGCGGGAGATGGCCCGGGCAATGTCCAGGCCGGACAGGGCGGGCATGTGGATGTCGAGAAAGACGGCGTCGACCTGCACGGACTCCAGGGCGCGCAGCGCCTCGGCGCCGGAAGAGGCACGGTAGATGGTGCCGATCCGGTCATCCCGGCCGAGCAGGAAGGCAAGTTCCTCAACAGCGGGCAGCTCGTCGTCGGCGACGAGGACGTTAATCATGGCTCTAGACTACTGCCGCAGGCGTTTTGAACCGCATCGCGCGCCGGATACCAGACACCGTGGCTCAGGTGGCTCAGGCATCGTGGCGGGGCTGCGACTTGGGTACGCGCATGGTGATCAGGGTGCCCTCCCCGGGTGCGGTCTCGATGACGAGCCCGTGGTCCTCGCCGTAGACCTGGCGCAGCCGGGCATCGACGTTGCGCAGGCCGACGTGGTCGCCGTCGGCGTGGCCCGCCAGGACAGACCGCAGCTGCTCGGGATCGATCCCCACGCCGTCGTCCTCGATGATCACCTCGGCAAAGGCGCCGGAATCGTGGGCCGTGATGGAGATCCGGCCGGGGCCCTCCTTGGCCTCCAGCCCGTGCCGTACCGCGTTTTCCACGAGCGGCTGGAGGCTCAGGAACGGGATCACGGTGCTGAGGACCTCGGGGGCGATCCGCAGGCTGACCTGGACGCGGTCCCCGAACCGGGCCCGCTCCAGGAGCAGGTAGCGGTCGATGCAGCGCAGCTCCTCGGCCAGCGTGGTGAAGTCGCCGTGGCGCCGGAACGAGTAGCGGGTGAAGTCGGCGAACTCCACGACGAGTTCACGTGCCCGCACCGGATCGGTGTTGATGAAGGACGCGATCGCGTTCAGCGAGTTATAGATGAAGTGCGGACTGATCTGGGCGCGTAGCGCACGCACCTCCGCCTCCATCAGCAGCGTGCGGGAGGCGTCCAGTTCGGCGAGTTCCACCTGGGCCGCCACCCAATCGGCGACCTCGCTGGTGGCCCGGACCAGCCCCGCGCCGGCCGCCGGGGCGAAGGCCGCAACGACGCCCACCACCCGGGTGCCGGCCTTGATCGGGGCGATCACGGCGGCCCGCTGCAGCGCGGACGGCAGTTCGCCGGCCGGGATCACGGCCGTCTGGCCGCCGTCGAGCACTCCGGCCGCGAGCCCCATCAGCTGCTGCTTGAGCTCCTCGCCGGCGCCGTCCCAGGCCAGCACGCCCGCGGTGTCGGTGATCGCCAGCGCGTCGCAGCCGAGCAGGTTGCGCAGCTGGCGGCTGGCCTTGGCCGCGCCGGCAGGATTAAGGCCGGTCCGCAGGTGCTGCCCGGCCCGGGAGGCGGCGTGCAGGGTCTTGTAGGTGGCGCGTTCCGCGTCGGTGCCCAGCTCCCGGAAGGAGCGCAGCACCTTGAGCCCCACGGCGATGACGACGGCGATCGCCATGGCGATCACGGCGACGGCGGCCGCGGTAAAGAGCGGGGAGTCGGGCATGGTGCCCAGCCTACCGGCGGGGCGGGGCCTGCTGCCGGGACTGCGCCGTTTGTCGCAGTATCGCGACCGCTGGGCGACGCAGAGCGCGGCGGCGATGGATGTCGCGTACGTCACCGTGCACAGTGATAGCAGTCACACTGGCCGGGGGACGGTGCAGCCGGTGTGGACTCACCAGTCTCAACGAGGAGGAACGATGGGTCACGACGCCCAAGATACGGACGCAGCGGCGGCCGTGGACTTCAAGGAAGTCCAGTCGACGGAGCGGTTCCAGGAACTACGCAAACGTCACCGCAGTTTTGTCTTTCCCATGGCCATTGCCTTCCTGCTCTGGTACTTCGCCTACGTGCTGCTGGCCGACTACGCGGTCGACTTCATGTCCACGAAGGTCTGGGGCAACATCAACATCGGCCTGATCCTGGGCCTGCTGCAGTTCGTGTCCACGTTCGCCATCACCGGCTGGTACGTCAGCTACTCGAACCGGAAGCTTGACCCCATCGCCGCCGAGATCCGCCAGGAGATCGAAGGCCACGAGTTCGACAAGTCCGGCAACCGAGTGAGCGGATCAACACAATGACATTTATGGTTCCAGCGGCGGTCGACGTCGCCGCCCTCAAAGACACCACCCTGCTGAACATGGCCATCTTCGGCCTGTTCGTGGCGGTCACCATGGTGATCGTCTTCCGCGCCAGCCGCAACAACAAGACGGCCGCCGACTACTACGCCGCCGGCCGCTCCTTCACCGGTTCGCAGAACGGCACCGCCATCGCCGGCGACTACCTCTCCGCGGCTTCCTTCCTCGGGATCACCGGCGCGATCGCCATCAACGGCTACGACGGCTTCATGTACTCCATCGGTTTCCTCGTCGCGTGGCTCGTCGCCCTGCTCCTCGTCGCAGAACTGCTGCGCAACACCGGCAAGTTCACCATGGCCGACGTGCTCTCCTTCCGGCTCAAGCAGCGCCCCGTGCGCATCGCCGCCGCCATCTCGACGCTCGCCGTCTGCTTCTTCTACCTCCTGGCCCAGATGGCCGGCGCGGGCAGCCTGATCTCCCTGCTCCTGGGCATCAGCGACTGGGGCGGACAGGCGCTGGTGATCATCGTCGTCGGCGCCCTGATGATCATGTACGTGCTGATCGGCGGCATGAAGGGCACCACCTGGGTCCAGATCATCAAGGCCATCCTGCTGATTGCCGGCGCCGCGGTCATGACCCTCTGGGTCCTGGCGATCTACGGCTTCAACCTCTCGGCTCTGCTGGGCGGGGCGGTGGAGGCCTCCAATAACCCCAACCTGCTCAACCCGGGCCTGCAGTACGGCAAGTCCGACACTTCCAAGCTGGACTTCATGTCTCTGGCCCTGGCCCTCGTGCTCGGCACCGCGGCCCTCCCGCACGTGCTGATGCGTTTCTACACCGTTCCGACCGCCAAGGAAGCCCGCAAGTCCGTGGTGTGGTCCATCTGGCTGATCGGCCTGTTCTACCTGTTCACCCTGGTCCTCGGCTACGGCGCTGCCGCCCTGGTGGGGGCCGAGACCATCAGGTCAGCTCCCGGCGGCGTCAACTCGGCCGCACCGCTGCTCGCCTTCTACCTCGGCGGACCGCTGCTGCTCGGCTTCATCTCGGCGGTGGCTTTCGCCACCATCCTGGCGGTCGTCGCGGGCCTCACCATCACGGCTGCGGCTTCGTTTGCCCACGACATCTACGCCAACGTGATCGCCAAGGGCAAGGCCGACGCCGACACCGAGGTCAAGGTTGCCCGGCGTACCGTCGTGGTGATCGGCGTGCTCG
>JAODMV010000259.1 GCA_025464875.1 Arthrobacter sp.
GCCACCTGCACCTCGCTCGGCAAATGGATGATGACCTCTTCCCACACGGCGCCCCGGAAACGGTCGGCCAGGTAGTGGACCTCATCCATGACCACGAAACCGAGGTCGTCCAGGGTGTCCGAATCCGCGTACAGCATGTTGCGCAGCACCTCGGTGGTCATCACCACCACGGGCGCGTCACCGTTGATGCTGGTGTCGCCCGTCAGCAGGCCGACGTTTTCTGCGCCGTACTTCGCCGCCAGTTCGCCGTACTTCTGGTTGCTCAGTGCCTTGATCGGGGTGGTGTAGAAAGCCTTGAGGCCGCGCTGGAGGGCCAGGTAGATGGCGAACTCCCCCACGATCGTCTTGCCGGCGCCGGTGGGGGCGGCCACCAGGACACCCCTGCCCGCCTGGAGGGACAGGCACGCCTCGCGCTGGAAGTCATCGAGTTCGAATTCGAGCGAACGGATAAAACCGCCCAGATACGTTTTGGCTTCCGCTGCGCGCTCGACGCTGGCGCGGTAACGTTCGGACGGCGACTCCGGCCCGGATAGTGAGGACATGCTTCCAGCCTAATGCTCCAAGGCCTAGAGATTCTCCAGCTCGGAGCTTGGAGTTCCCTGGTCCGCGGTCGCTTCGGTTTCTGCCGCCCGCTTGACGGCCCGCCGGTCCCGCCGGCGGTCGTTGAGCAGGCAGAGCCCGATGGCGGTGAAGAACAGCAACAGCATGGGCCCGGCAAGGTAGAACATGCTCATCGCATCGGCGCCGGGGGCGGCCATCGCGGCGAACAGACACACGAGGAACACCGTGATGCGCCAGCTCTTGACGAGCTGCTCGCCCTTGACCAGCCCCGCCAGGTTCAGTCCAAAGAGAACCACCGGCAGCAGGAAGGCGATGCCGAACGCCAGCAAGAGGCGCAGGACGAAGGCCAGGTAGACCTGGGCGCTGATGAAGTTGGAGCCGCCGGAGGGGGTGAAATCGGTCAGTACGCGGACCGCGTTGGGCAGCACGAGCCAGGCAAGGAATACGCCGCCGACAAACAACGGCACGGCGGCTGCGACGAAGGAGAGGGCGAGCCGCCGTTCCTTCTTGTGCAGCCCGGGCACAATGAATGCCCAGAGCTGGTAGAGCCAGACGGGACTGGCCACGATCAGCCCCAGGAAGACGGAGACCTGGACCATGAGGTCGAAGGAGCTCGCCACGCCGTCGAAGTTCAGCGTCGCCTGCCGGCCCTCGTTCACGTTCAGGTCACGGATCGGTTTGATCAATGCCGCGAGCATGGGCTGGTAAACGAGGAACCCGACAACCGTCCCCAGCACGACGGCGATCGCTGCCTTGAAGAGCCGGTTCCGCAACTCCTTCAGGTGATCGAGGAGCGCCATCCGTCCCTCGGGATTTGATCGACGGCTCATGCTTACTGCCATGTGGTCTTAGGCGCGGTTCGGCGGCGGAACGTCAGTTCCGTCGCCCGTGCGGTTTTCAGCGCCGGTGGACTTCGGGTGGTTCACCACCCTGCCTTCAACGGCGTCGGAGTCTGCTGCAGCCTCGGGGGCGCCGTCCTTCTTCATTTCGCGGACTTCCGACTTGAAAATACGCATCGACTGGCCAAGGCTCCTGGCCATGCCGGGCAGCTTCGGTGCGGCAAAGAGCACCAGAGCCAGAACGATGATGATGATGAGATGCCAGCCTTCAAGCCTCATGTTGTGAGGTCCTTTCGTTTGAATACATCCTACGACTAACTGAAATCGATGTCGTGCAGGGACTGGGGCTGGCCCCGGTCCGTTTTGCGCTGGATCCGCCGCACACGACGGTCTTCCTGCCGGGACAGCTTGGAGTCGCGGTGGTAGCGCCGCATCCGGGCCGGCGAGGCAAAAACGGCCTGCCCCGGAACGGGGACAGCGACGGGGACAGCGACGGGGACAGATCCGGCGCGAGCACCGGGCAGAGCACCGCTGGTGTTGGCGCCGGCAGCGTCTGCACCCTCGGTGGGCCCCGGGCCGGACGGGAGCCGGGAGAACCGGTCCGCTGCCTCGCGGAGTTCCGTGACCGTCGCCATGAACTGCCGGAACAGCCGGACGCCGAGCACGACGAAGAACAACAATGACAGCGCGACCAGCGCTATCCAGATCACGATCCACGTCCACCAAGGCATGCTGTGTAGTCTAGCTGGCGTACCGGGCCAAGGCCGCGTCGATCCAGTCCCGGGCGGCGTCCGCGAGGGACTCGGGCTGCAGGATCCGGACGGTGCCGCCATGCTGGGCGACGAACATCGGGAGCCAGTCCGTGGAGCCGAAGCGGATCTCGGCCAGCATGCCGCCGCCGGGCAGGGCCGCGGTCCGCTCCGCGTAATAATCGTCGGCGATTCCGGCGCCCCGACGCGTCAGTTCCACCACCACCACCGTGTCGTCGTCGTTCGGGGTGAAGAGCTTCACCGGAAAACTGTCCGCCGGTGTGGCCGCGTCGGACACGGGGCGCCCGTTCGGCTCCAGGTTCTCGATCCTGTCCAGCCGGAAGTTACGGAGGCCCTGAGCGGAGTGGCAGTACGCCTCGAGGTACCAGGTGTTGTCCAGCGAGTAGAGCCGGAGCGGGTCAATGTCCCGCTCGGACACGGCGTCCCGCTGCGCCGAGAGATAGCTGAGGTGCAGCTGCGCACCGGTGCGGATGGCGTCCCGTGCCGCCTGGAGGGTTGCCGAGTTCTCGGGGCGGACCTCCGGGCCGGAGAGCGAGGCCGCCTTCAGGCCTTCCTCCCCTGCCGCCGCCATGAGCTTGAGCGTCACCGACTCGAGGGCGCTGCCCTCGGCGAGTTCTGGCAGGCCGTTGAGGGTCTCGATCCCGGTCAGCAGGGCGCAGGCTTCGTCGACGGTGAAGCGGACGGGGCGGTTCAGCTCCAGGTCCTGGGTGATGAAGACGTGGTCGTCGTCCCACTGGATGTCCAGCAGGTCGTCGGGGTAGCCTTCCGGCAGCCCGGAGCAGATCAGGATGCGCAGGTCCTCCTCCAGCTCCTTGCGGCTGACGCCGAACTTCGCGGCGACCTCCCGGATGTGCAGGCCCTGGTTGTGCACCAGGAACGGCACGAGCTGCAGCATCCGCTGGAGCTGGTCTTCGGAGGTGCGCTTGCGGCCGCGTTTGGCCGGCCCGGCTTGGGGAAAGGCGAGCGGCGGGACAGGAGCTGCGGCGAACTCAGCCGCGGCGGCCAAGCGCCGACGCACGGCGGCGACGAGCTCGGGAGGGGATATCGCCACCGCCCTGGGGCCGTAGGAGGCCAGTTCTTCAGCCAGCGTCTCGGCGTCCCGGTACGGCACGCTGAGCCGCTCCCAGTCAGGGCCCGGCTGCCCTGCCGCCGGGCTTTCGGCCGCGGCGCCCGCGGCGGAGGCGGACCGCTTTCGTAGAGCCAGCAGCCTGCCCTTCTGGACATCGACGACGGCGGTCCGGACCGGGAGCTCTTCGAGGCTCGCCAGTTCGGCGCGGACATTGAACCCCTCCGGCGGGGTGAAGGTCTCCTTGTCCAGCACCGTGACGGCCGAGGTGAGGCGCGACAGGCGGAAGAAGCGCTTGTCCTTGCGCGCCCGGTCCTGGCCGACGAGGTACCACTGTCCGAACCGGCTGCCGAGGCCCCAGGGCTCGACGAGCCGCTCCTCCTCCTTGCCGGTGCTGCCGGCCAGATAGCGGAACGTGACGGCGTGCCGTGCGTGGATGGCGGCGACGAGATCCTCGAAAGCCTGCCCGGCCGGGCGGATGCGCGGCTGGACTCCGGCCGGAAGTTCGGCGTCGCGGAGTCCGCCCGCGGACTGCAGCTTGCGCACCGCGTTCAGGGCGGCCGAGCCGAGGGCGGCCTGTTCCCAGAGCTGGGCGGCCAGGATGAGGACCGTGCATTCCTCGGGCGTGAGGCTGACGTCCGGGAGCCGGTTGGATTCCTTGCCGATCCGGTACCGGGTGGTCGCCGGATCATCCGAGCCCCAGCCCTTGTCCGTGACCGTTTCCACATCGAAACCGAACTGACGCAGCTCGCCCTTGTCGCGTTCGAACATGCGGCCGAAGGAAACGTCGCTGCTGGTGCTGTCGTGATAAACCTTCTCGCGCAGTTCGCTGCGGCGAAGCCCGTACTTGGTGTTGAGC
>JAODMV010000274.1 GCA_025464875.1 Arthrobacter sp.
GTATTTCAGATCGGTAACGCTAGCTCCTATGCTTAGCTGGAGCCTTTGTAAGGATTTGGGGGCGAGTAGTCGTGAGGAAACCGGTAAATGAGTAGTGTTCTGACAATCCGCGGAGGCGTCCCGCTGACTGGCCGCGTCACCGTTCGCGGGGCCAAGAATCTTGTCCCCAAGGCCATGGTTGCCGCCCTGTTGGGCAATGAGCCCTCCGTGCTGCGCAACGTCCCGGAAATCAAGGATGTCGAGGTTGTCACCAGCCTGCTCCAGCTCCACGGCGTCACGGTGGAGAAGGATCCCATCACCGGGGACCTGACTCTTGATCCCAAGGGCGCCAAGACGGCCTCGAGCACGGCCATCGACGCGCACGCCGGCGATTCGCGCATCCCCATCCTGCTGTGCGGGCCGCTGATCCACGCCATCGGCGAGGCCTTCATCCCGGACCTCGGCGGGTGCAAGATCGGCGACCGGCCGATCGACTACCACCTGAACGTCCTGCGCCAGTTCGGTGCCGTGGTGGAAAAGCGCCCCGGCGGCATCCACATCTCCGCGCCCAACGGGCTCAAGGGCGCCAAGATCGTGCTGCCCTACCCGTCCGTCGGCGCGACCGAACAAGTGCTGCTGAGCGCCACGAGGGCCGAAGGCATCACCGAGCTCACCGGCGCTGCGACCGAGCCGGAGATCGTGGACCTCATCGCCGTGCTGCAGAAGATGGGCGCGATCATCAGCGTCCAGACCGACCGCACCATCAGGATTGAAGGCGTCCACGACCTCGGCGGCTACAACCACCGTGCCCTCTCCGACCGCAACGAATCGGCCTCCTGGGCTTCGGCGGCGCTGGTCACTCGCGGCGACATTTTCGTCGAAGGCGCCACCCAGCGTGACATGATGACGTTCCTGAACACCTATCGCAAGGTCGGCGGCGGAATGGACATCGGCGAGGACGGCATCCGCTTCTACCACCACGGCGGCAAGCTCAATCCGCTGGTTCTTGAAACGGACGTTCACCCCGGCTTCATGACCGACTGGCAGCAGCCGCTGATCGTGGCGCTGACCCAGGCCGAGGGCGTATCGATCGTCCACGAGACCGTCTACGAGAACCGCTTCGGGTTCACCGAAGCCCTGGTCCGGATGGGGGCCAACATCCAGGTCCACCGCGAATGCCTCGGCAGCGTGCCGTGCCGCTTCGGCCAGCGCAACTTCCTGCATTCAGCCGTGATTTCCGGACCGACGCAGCTCAAGGGCACCGACATCGACGTGCCCGATCTGCGCGGAGGCTTCAGCCACCTCATCGCCGCACTGGCCGCCACCGGCACCTCACGAGTCACCGGGATCGACATCATCAACCGCGGCTACGAGCGTTTCACCGAAAAGCTCGCGGGCCTCGGCGCCGATTTCGACATCAACGCAGCCAAGTAGCGGACGCCTGGTGAAGGAAACCGCCGCGAGCCACATCGCCTTCGTTCTTGTCGCCGGGATTGTCCGGCCCGTGATGAACCTGCTGATGAAAAAGAAGTGGGAAGGACTCGAGAAGCTCCCGGCCGGGGGCTTCATTGCCGCCCCGAACCACTGCACCGAGATCGACCCGCTCGTGGTGGGGCACATGCTCTTCAACCAGAAGCGGATGCCCCACTTCCTGGCCAAGGTCAGTCTCTTCAAGGTCCCGGTCCTGGGCGCCGTGCTGCGCGCCACCAAGCAGATCCCGGTGGAACGCTCGACGGCGGGGGCGAACCGCTCGCTGCAGCTGGCCAAGGAGATCGTGGACGAGGGCGGCGCCATCGTCATCTACCCTGAGGGGACGCTGACCAGGGATCCGGAGCTGTGGCCGATGCGGGGACACACCGGTGCCGCCCGCATGGCGCTGGAGAGCGGGATACCGGTGGTGCCGATGGCGCACTGGGGCGCCCAGGAAGTCTTTCCGCGCTACGCCAAACGGTTCTACCTGTTCCCGCGGCGGACTTCCCGCCTGGTCGTGGGGGAGCCGGTGGACCTCAGCGCCTTCGCCGGCCGGCCGCTGGACAAGGCAACGCTCACCGAAGCCACCGACGCCATCATGGAAGCCATCACCGGCCTGCTCGGAACCCTGCGGGGCGAAGAGCCGCCCGCGCTGCGGTGGGATCCGGCGGCGCACAACCAGTCCAGGCACGGCCGCACGATGAAGCGCGGCGACGCTGCGGAAGGCAAGGCCGCCCAGGGCGGCGGCACATCAAACGAGAAAATTGGGGACAGTGCGGAATGACGGTCAACCCTGAACGAAGATCATCTGCGAGCACTGTGGCCGTCCTTGGGGCTGGCTCCTGGGGCACCACCTTCGCGAAGATCCTCGCCGACTCGGCGGCCGCCGCCGGCATCGAACGCAGCATCCGCCTGTGGGGCCGGCGAAGCGAAGTCGTGGACCAGATCAACACGCTGCACCGCAACGAGCAGTACCTCAAGGGCATCGCCCTGCCCTCCAGCATTACCGCCTCGACGGACGTTGCCGAGGTCCTCGCAGGCGCCGAACTGGTAGTAGTCGCTGTTCCCGCGCAGACCCTGCGCCCGCAACTGCGGGAATGGAAAGAGCGGATGCCGCCCGGCGCCTTCGTGGTGTCCCTCATGAAGGGCCTGGAACTGCACTCTGACGCCAGGATGAGTGAGGTTCTTTGCGAGGAACTGGGCATCCCGGCCAGCCGGGTGGCGGTGGTCTCCGGTCCCAACCTGGCCATGGAGATCGCGCGCGAGGAGCCCACGGCCTCTGTCGTGGCCTGCTCCGACTCCGAGGCGGCAGTCTGGATCGCCCGCAACTGCACCGCACCCTACTTCCGCCCGTACACCACCACCGATGTGACCGGCGTCGAAATCGGCGGCATCGTTAAAAACATCATTGCCTTGGCGGTCGGGATCTGCGAGGGCAAGCAGATGGGTGACAACACCAAGGCATCGGTCATCACCCGCGGCCTGGCAGAGACCTCGCGGCTGACGCTCGCCCTCGGCGGCCAGGCCCAGACTATGGCCGGGCTCGCCGGCCTTGGCGACCTCGTGGCGACGTGTTCCTCGCCGCTGTCCCGGAACCACACCGCCGGACGGCTGCTCGGAACGGGCTTAACCTTGGAGCAGGTCACTGCTGAAATGACGCAGACGGCCGAGGGCATCAAGTCGGCCCAGGCCGTTCACGAACTGGCCGGAAAGCTCGACGTCGAGATGCCCATCACCGCGGCCGTCGTCGCCGTGCTGGCCGGAAAATTATCCGTAGACGAACTCGGACCTGTGCTGCTGGCCCGCGACCTGAAACCTGAAGGCGATTACTGAGAGTGTCGGAAAATATTGTGACCGCAGAGGGCCGCCCCGGCCAGTCCAAGCCCCGGGTGGCCGTGCTGTTCGGCGGCCGCTCCAGCGAACACGCGGTGAGCTGTGTAACGGCCGCCGGCGTGCTCGGAGCGATCGACAAGGACAAGTACGAGGTGGTGCCCATCGGCATCGCCAAGACCGGCCAGTGGGTGCTGGCCTCCGGCGATCTCGGGGATTGGTCGCTGGCCGCGTCCTCCCTGCCGGAGGTGGCGCCCTCGGCGCGGACCGTCGCCCTGGCCGAGATCGGCGGCGAACACCAGCTGATCGTGGCCGCCCCGAATGAGGTGCCCGAGGAGCTCGGCTCCGTGGACGTGGTCTTTCCGCTGCTGCACGGGCCGTTCGGCGAGGACGGGACCATCCAGGGGCTCCTGGAACTGTCCGACACCCGCTACGTCGGCGCGGGTGTGCTGGCGTCCGCCGTCGGCATGGACAAGCACTTCATGAAGGTGGTCTTCGAGTCTGCAGGGCTCCACGTGGGGCCCTACATCGCCGTGACGGACCGGCAGTGGCTCAATGATCCCGAGACGGTCCGCAAGCGGGTGGACCAGCTTGGCTACCCGGTCTTCGTGAAGCCGGCCCGGGCAGGATCCTCGATGGGCATCTCCAAGGTCGACTCCCTGGCCGGCCTGGACGCCGCGATCGAAGCGGCCCGCGAGCATGATGCCAAACTGGTCATCGAGGCCGGCATCACCGGCCGCGAGATTGAATGCGCGGTGCTGGAGGGCCGGGGGACCGATACCCCCCGCACGTCCATGCCGGGCGAAATTTCGGTACAAGGCGGCGGGCACGAGTTCTATGACTTCAACGCCAAGTATGTGGAGGACGACGCCGCCGCGCTGAGCTGCCCGGCCGACATCCCCGAGGAGGCCATCGCCCGGGTCCGCGAGCTGGCCGCCGTCGCCTTCGACGCCGTCGGGGCGGAGGGACTGAGCCGTGTCGACTTTTTCTACACGCCCGAGGGCGAGCTGATCATCAACGAAATCAACACGATGCCCGGGTTCACGCCCAAGAGCATGTACCCGCAGATGTGGGCCGCCTCGGGCCTGGGGTACGCGGAGCTGATCGACGAACTCATCTTCCTGGCCCTGCACCGCAAGACCGGGCTGCGCTAGGACGTTCTCCGCAGGACATGCTTGCCCGGCGCCTCCGTCCGGGAGCGGGCGCTGCCGTGGGCCCCTTAGCTGCTGGAGGGCAGGTCCTGCAGCTCTTCCTGGCCCACGCAGTTCCGCGTCGCCTTGATCTTCAGGGCGGAGG
>JAODMV010000294.1 GCA_025464875.1 Arthrobacter sp.
GGCTCCAGCCCGATCGCCGGCTGGGCCAAGCGCATCACCCCGGGTGGCCGCCCGGCGGCTCCGGCGGCGGCTCCGGCGGCGGCCCCGCACGATGCGGCCCGCAATGCCCCCGCTGGCGCGGTCCCGGGCCCGGCCCAGGGTCCTGCCCAGGGCCAGGCCGGCGGTGCCTCGGCATCCGGCGCCGCTCCGCGGGGAGGCGCTTCCGTGGTGACGTCCGTGCCCGCCGGGATGGCAGCTCCGGTTGCCGGCGCCCCGGCAACCGAGGTCCACGGCGTCGTCCGGGACCAGCCGGCCGAGCCCGCTGCCGCCTCCCCGGCAGCAGCCCCGCCGGCCGCGGAGCAGACCCGGGCTGCCGGCGTCGGGACAGCTGACGCTGCAGCCCGGGCGGCTGCCGCGGCTGAAGAGACCCGTGCGGCGGAGCTGCCGCTGGCCGCGGACAGCACCGCCCCCACCACGGTCAACCCGACGGTGCGCTCGCAGGCGCCGATCGGCGCCACCGTCGATCCGGCAAACCGGCCCGCGGAGGAGGAGGCTCAGCCCGTGCACGAGGCGTTCTGGTTCGCCGTCGCCCAGCCCCGGACCGCCGTGGACGAGCACACCGGTGCGCCGGTGTTCGTGATCGAACCCGGCGGCTGGGTCCTCGCCCTCGAGGACCGCGGCCACGAATTCCTGGTCCAGCACACCGACGGCCGCGTGGGCCTGCTGCGCGACCTCAGCAACATCGAACGCGGTTAGCCTCACCCGGTGGCCACCGAACCCGGCAACGCCAAGCCCGGCAACGCCAAGCCCGTCACTGCCCTGCCCGTCACTGCCCTGACGGGCCGGGCGCGGGCGTCGGCCGAATCCCTGCTGGCGCTCAAACGCCGTGCCCGCAGGATCAACCGGGCCCTCGCGGAGCAGTATCCATATGCCCACGCCGAGCTGGATTTCCGCAGCCCGTTCGAACTGGTGGTGGCCACCGTGCTCTCGGCGCAGACCACGGATGTGTTGGTCAACCAGATCACGCCCATGCTGTTCGCGCGCTACCCGCACGCGCGGAGCATGGCCGAGGCTGATCCTGCCGAACTGGAAGCGATCATCAAGCCCACAGGGTTTTTCCGCGCCAAGGCCAGAAACCTGATGGCGCTGTGCAACCGGCTCGTGGACGAGTACGACGGCGAAGTTCCGGGGCGGCTGGAGGATCTGGTGACGCTGCCCGGGGTCGGGCGCAAGACCGCCAACGTTGTGTTGGGGAACGCTTACGGCATTCCCGGCATCACGGTGGACACCCATTTCGGCCGCTTGGCCCGGCGGTTCGGATGGACGGATTCGGACGATCCGGTCCGCATCGAGTCCGACGTGGCCGAACTGTTCGAGCCCAAGGACTGGACCATGCTGTCGCACCGCGTGGTCTTCCACGGGCGGCGGGTCTGCCACTCTCGCAAACCGGCGTGCGGTGCCTGCGTGGTGGCCAACTGGTGCCCCAGCTACGGTGCCGGCGAGACGGACCCGGAAAAGGCCAAAAAGCTGCTGAAGTACGAGCTGGCCCCGGGGCAGGAAGCGCTGCTGGCGCAATTGCTTGCGGAAACGCACCGGGCCGCCGAGATCCGGATGGAATCGCAAAGGAAGCCACGATGACGGCGCGCCAGGAGCTTGTCGACCTCGTCGCAGCCGTGGAAGCGGGCACAGCGCCCGCCCCGGATCCGCGGTGGCGCGAGCTAGTCGTTGAGCCCGGTGAACGCGTCCGCAGGGCCGCTGTACTGATGCTCTTCGGCGCGCTGGACACTGTTCCGGCTGCCTCCGGCAAGCCGCTGGCCCCCGCCGACCTCGACGTCCTGCTGCTGCAGCGTGCCCAGACCCTGGACGACCACCCGGGGCAGGTCGCGTTCCCCGGCGGCGGGATCGACCCCGGTGAATCCGGCGTCGAGGCCGCCCTGCGCGAGGCGCACGAGGAAACGGGGCTGGAGCCCGCGGGTGTGGAGGTCCTCGGCGTCATGCCGGAACTGGCCTTGCCCCGCGGGAACTTCCTGGTCACGCCGGTCCTCGGCTGGTGGGCCGCGCAGTCTCCGGTCCGTGTCGTGGACTACGGCGAATCCGCGCAGGTCTTCCGGGTCCCCGTCCGCGACCTGCTGGATCCGGACAACCGGGTCATGGCGACCGTCAGCCGCGCCGGCCAGTCATTCCAGAGCCCCGCCTTCACCGTCAACGGCGTGGTGGTGTGGGGCTTTACCGGGATGATCCTGAACCAGCTCTTTGAACAGCTCGGCTGGGCGGTTCCCTGGGACCGCACGCGGCTGTACGGGATCGACGCCTGAGGCGAAACTCCTGGGTGCTCTTAGCCGATGGCCACACGGCCGGTGGCCAAGCGGGCAAGCGCCAGCGGGACGAGCGGCCGCGGCGCCGCCGTCGGGGTCGGGGACTTCCTGGCCGTGCCCGAGAGGTCCACGACCAAACCGGTGGCGGCGTTCTCGCGCACGGCGGTAATGCCCTCGGCCGCTCCCTTGATGGTGTTGAACAACGGGGAAACGGCAACTACCGTTCCATCCGCTGCCGTGAGCCTGAAGAAGTAAGCCTTGTCTCCAGCCTCGGCGATCTCAAAAATTCCAGCCAATATGCTGCCTCCCGAATGTCCTTGCGTCGTTGCAATGACCGGCTGAATGGTGTGGTTTTTGCCGGCCTTTTCGACTGTAACGGGGCGATGGACGCGGCACAACGCTACCGGCGGGTACGTTACGCGGGACCGAAATGGCTTGCTATTTGGCTTGGTCGTAGGAGTCCACGACGGCCACGCTGACCGGGAATTCCACCGGGATCCTGCCGAACAGCAGCTCCTTGGCGGCATTCGCGGCCGCCTCGATGGCCCGGACGCAGTCCGCCACGGCGGCGTCCGGGCAGTGGACCATCACTTCGTCGTGCAGGAAGAAGACCAGTTCACCCGCGGGTGTGCCGTCGGCACGCATGGCACGCAGCCGCCGTCGCAGTTCCGCCAGCCAGCAGGCCGCCCAGTCCGCCGCGGAGCCTTGCACCACGAAGTTCCGGGTGAACCTTCCGCGCGAGCGGGCAAGGGAATCGGCCCGGCGCTGTTCCTCCGCCGTGGTGGATTGCTGGCTCTGCAGCCAGCGGCCCGACGGCGGCGGGCTGCTGCGGCCCAGGCGTGACGTGACGGTCTTGCCGGCTTCGCCCTCGCGGGCGGCCTGTTCCACGTATCCGACCGCGCGGGGGTACGTGCGCGCAAGCTGGGGCATCAGGCGCCCGGACTCGCCCGTCGTGGCGCCGTAGATCGCCCCCAGCAGCGCCACCTTGGCCTTGGCCCGGTCGCCGCCGAAGCCCTGGGCGGCGATTCCGGCGTAGAGGTCCTTGTCCCGGGCGGCCTCGGCCATCCTGGAGTCCTGGGCCAGCGCCACCAGCACGCGGGGCTCCAGCTGCGAGGCGTCGGCGACGATCAGCTTGTGGCCGGGATCGGCATGGACGGCGCCGCGGATCTGGCGCGGGATCTGCAGGGCCCCGCCTCCGCGCGAGGCCCAGCGGCCGGAGACCACCCCGCCCACCACGTATTCGGGCTGGAACCGGCCGTCCTTCACCCAGGCGTCCAGCCACGCCCAGCCGTTGGCGGTGTGGAGCCGGGAGAGCTTCTTGAAGGCTAGGAGGGGCTCAATGACCGGGTGGCTGGATTCCTTCAGCTCCCATTGGCGGGTGGACTGCACCTCGATGCCGTTCCGGTGCAGGGCCCGCATGAGCTCCTGCGGGGAATCCGGGTTCAGCGAGGGGGAGCTAAGCAGCTGCCGCAGCTCGGCGGTGAGCGCCTCGAGCTTCGCCGGGCGGTGGCCGAAGGGCGGGCGCGGGCCCAGGGAATCCGCCAGGATCTGTTCGTGCAGTTCCTCCCGCCAGGGGACTCCGGTGTGCTGCATTTCGGCGGCGATCATGGCGCCGGCGGACTCTGCAGCAAGCAGCAGTTGCAGGCGCTGCCGCCGGTTCGGCTCGGTGCCCGCCTCCGTTCCGGCCCGGCTGAGCGCTTCGTGCTGGGCGGCGTAGTCCGCACGGAGGTCTTCGAGCGTGTGCCGGGGCGCCCGGCCGGGGCGGGGAGCGTCGAACAACGCGCCTTGCTCAGCCGGCGGGGATGGCGGCTGGAGGCTGCGCGGGGGCGGCTGCAGCTCGTCGTCCTGGGTCCGTTTCTCCGCGGTCTGGGCGTAGGCCGTGTGGGCGGTGAATTCCGAGTGGGCCAGGATGGCGCCGCAAAGAGTGAGGTCGTAACAGCGTTCCAGTTCCACCCCGGCGGCCAGCAGGGCGGGATACCAGTCCTGCGTGCGGTGCCAGATCCAGCGCGGACGGTGCTTTTCGAGACCGCGGACGACGCCGGCCAGCTCGCCGGCGCTGATCACGCGCGGTTCCGGATCGGCCGGGTCCGGGCTGCCATCCGGAGTGAGGTGCTGGAGGGCTGCGCCGTCGGGGTGGGCGGCGAGCAGCAGGTACATAGCTCAATTCTGCCTTGCGCCGTGGGTGCTCGGCGCCGCGGGCTGGGCGCGCGGGCTGGGCGCCGT
>JAODMV010000296.1 GCA_025464875.1 Arthrobacter sp.
GAGCCAGCGCAGGTCCAGGACCTCGGCGTCGATCCCGTCCTCGGCGGCGAGCTCGGCCACCTGCAGGCAGCGGGCCACCATCGCGCCCCACGCGACAAGGGTGATGTGCCGCCCCTCGCGCAGCACCCTGGCCCCGGTGGGGGAGCCGCCGGGGGTGCCGTCGCCGGCGCCGAGGTCCACCTCGCCCTTCTGCCAGTAGCGCGACTTCGGCTCCAGGAAGACCACCGGATCCGGCCGGGTGGCCGCGTACTTGAGCAGATGGTAGGCCTCGTGCGGGTTCGAGGGCGAGACCACCTTGAGCCCTGGCACGTGCGCGAAGAGTGCCTCAAGGCTTTCCCCGTGGTGTTCGGGGGCGCGGATGCCGCCGAAGCTGGGCACGCGGAGCGTGATGGGCATCGGCAGGGTGCCGCGGCTGCGGTAGTTCATCCGGGCGATCTGGCAGACGATCTGGTTGGTGGCAGGGTAGGCGAAGCCGTCGAACTGGACCTCGGGGATGGGGTGGAAGCCGGCCATGGCCAGACCCACCGACATGCCGAGGATGCCCGATTCCGCCAGGGGCGTGTCGAAGACCCGCTGCCCGCCGTGTCTGGCCTGCAGTCCGTCGGTGACGCGGAAGACGCCGCCGAGCCGGCCGCAGTCCTCGCCGAAGACCAGGGTCCTGGGGTTTTCCGACAGGACCTCGTCGAGAGCCCGGTTCAGGGCCTGCTGCATCGACAGCACGACGGTCGTGTGTGCGGTGCGTGCTGCGGCGCTTCCGCCGGCGCTTTCACCTGCCGGGCTCGCGCCTTCGAGGATGGCGTTAGACATGTTCGGACTCCTCGCGCCAGTTGGCGGCCTGGGCCTGCAGGGCGGGGGTGGTTTCCTGGAAGACCAGGTCGAACATTTCGGTCCCGGGGCGCGGGCCGAGGGCCTCGACGCCGGCACGGACTTCTTCCTCCTCGGCCTCCGCCGCGGCCAGGGCCGCGGCGAAGAACGCCTCGTCCGCGGCCCCTTCGGCCAGCAGGCGTTTCCGCAGGCGCTCGATCGGATCCTCGCCGGCGCCGGCGCGTTCCTCCTCCAGCGAGCGGTAGCGGCCCGGGTCGTCGGAGGTGGAATGGGGGCCGCGGCGGTACGTCATGGCCTCGATGACCACGGGTCCGTTGCCCGACCTGGCATGTGCGAAGGCCCGGCGGCTCGCACCGACGACGGCGACGACGTCGTCGCCGTCGATCTTCAGCGCCGGAATGCCATAGCCGGCGGCGCGCGCGGCGACGGAGCCGCCGGCCACCTGGCGTTCGGCGGGGACCGAGATTGCCCAGCCGTTGTTCTGGATGAAGAACACCACGGGCGCCTTCAGCACGGCGGCGAAGTTCATGGCCTCGTGGATGTCGCCCTGCGAGGAGGCGCCGTCGCCGAAGTAGCTCAACGCCACGCCATCCTTCCCGTCCAGCGTCTGGCCGTGGGCCCAGCCGACGGCGTGGAGCACCGAGCCGGCCACCACCGCCTGGATCGGGGCAAGGCGGGATGCCAGCGGATCGTAGAGCCCGCCGTGCCAGGTGGCCTTGTGGGTGGACATGTACGCCACCATGTCCACGCCCAGCGTCCGGGCCACGCCCATCTCGCGGTAGGTCGGGAACACAAAGTCACGGCTGGTGTCCACGGCATAGCCGCTGCCCACCTGGGCCGCCTCCTGGCCCAGTTCGGGCGCATAGCCGGGGATCAGGCCCTGCCGCTGCCAGGTGACGGCCGAGGTGTCCAGGTGGCGGACGGCCACCATCAGCGAGTACAGCTCGCGGAGCTGCGCCGCGGTGAGCGGCCCGGCCGCGTTCCCGGGAGTTCGGGGCGGAAGCGTGTCCATGCCTGTGACCCTAGTCACCCCCGCCCGACCGGGCAATCAGCCTAGGGAGCGCTGACCAGAATGCCTACTGCTGCACGCACGGCGGCCAGACGGTGTGGCAGTTTGTACAGTGTCAGCCGGGCAGGTGCGTTTTCTCTGTCTGACCTGGCTGGCGGGAGCGGGTGAACCGGGCGCCGAGCCGGCAGGCCGCCGCGATCCCGGCCACCAGCGCAAGGGTGCTGAACAGCTGGCGGCTGCTGTCCGGGTTGCTGAAGCCGACGGCGAAGATCAGCGCCAGGAGCACGAGCCCGAAGATCGTCAGGCCGGGGAAGCCCTTCATCCGCAGCGGCAGGGCGGTGCCCTCGCGGTCCGCCCGGCGGCGCAAAATCAGCTGGGACACCAGCGCGGAGCCCCACACTACCAGGCAGGTGGAACCAACAAGCTGGAACAGCGCCGGCAGGATCCGTTCGGGGAAGAGGAGTTCCAGGACGGCCGCGAGGAAGCCGAAGGCCACGGAGACACCGACGGCCACCACCGGGACCCGGGCCTTGTTGAGCTTCGACAGGAACCGCGGGGCCTCGCCGCGCTCGGACAGCGAGAACACCATGCGGGATGCGCCGTAGAGGTTCGCGTTCAGCGCCGAAAGGAGCGCGACGACGGCCACCAGGGTGATGGCGGTGCCGGCCCCCGGGATCCGGGCGGCGTCCAGAACGCCGGCGAACGGCGACTTCAGAGCCTCCGACGTCGAGGGGAGCACTGCGGCGATGACGAACACGGAGCCGATGTAGAACACCAGGATCCGCCAGACCACGGTGCGGACCGCCCGGCCCACGCTGTGCGCCGGGTCCTCGGTCTCGGCCGCGGCCACGCTGACAATTTCGGTGCCGCCGAAGGCAAAGATCACCACGAAGAGGGCCGTGGCAACACCGCCGAGTCCCGCCGGGGCGAAGTCGGACGTGAAGTTGCCCAGGCCCGGGGAGGGGACGTCCGGGAGCCAGCCGAGGAGCAGGGCGGCGCCCACGCCGAGGAACAGCACGATGGCGGCGACCTTGAGGAGGGCAAACCAGAACTCGAACTCGCCGAAGTTCTTCACCCCGGCAAGGTTGATCGCCGTGAACAGGACCATGAAGATCAGCGACAGCGCCCAGACGGGGACCACCGGCCAGACCGTGAACAGCAGGGCGGCGGCGCCCAGGGCTTCGGCCGCAATGACCACCACAAGCTGCAGCCACCAGAGCCAACCGACGGTGGCGCCCGCCGTCTGGCCCATGGCCTTTTGGGCGTAGACGGAGAACGCGCCGCTGTTCGGGTTGGCGGCGGCCATCTCGCCGAGGGCCCACATGACCAGGATGATCAGCGTGCCGGCGGCGAGGTAGGAGATCAGCACCGCCGGGCCTGCCGCCTGGATGCCCGCCCCGGATCCCAGGAACAGGCCGGCTCCGATCGCGCTGCCGAGACCCATCATGGCGAGTTGGCGCGGCTTCATGCTGTGCCCGAGCTCCAGGCCCGGGCGCCGCGCGGTGGACTTCATGGTCATGCTTGGAAACCTTCTTGTGGTGGTGCTTGTGGGCGGAACTGCGTCCTGATGGGACCTATCGAATTTACCGCCTTTGAACCGTCCCGCGGGACAGACGCCGGGCCGAGGCCGTGGGAGCATGGGTGCAGTTTGCTGGCTGATACTTAGGTAGCGGCGGCTGTTTGTCCGGCCGCTGGCGCGTAGGAGGGAAAGACCGATGGACGTTGATCCTCTGGATGCGAAGATTGTCCGATTTTTCACCGACTCGCCGCGGGCCTCCGTTTTGGAGGCCTCCCGGGTGCTGAAGATCGCCCGCGCCACCGTGCAGTCCCGCCTGGACCGGATGCAGGACAGCGGCGTCATCGGCTCCTGGGTGCCGCAGCCGGACCCGGCGCACTTCGGTTATCCGGTGGTGGCGTTCTGCTCCCTGACGATCAACCAGGACCTCGGGCACGACGCGGTGGTGGCGGCCCTCGCACAGATCCCCGAACTGATCGAGATCCATACCGTCTCCGGCGGTTCGGACCTCATGGCGCGGATCGCCGCCCGCTCCAACCCGGATCTCCAGCGGGTGCTCGACGCCATGATCGCCACCCGGACGGTGCTGCGGTCCTCCTCGGTCATCGTGCTCAACACCCACTTCCAGGGGCGCACCCTGCCGCTGCTGGAAGCCGCCGCGAAGGGACCCTGACCGGACGTGCCCGTGAGCCGGGAAGGGTTCGCGGATCAGACGACGCTGAGGGTTCCGGGCAGGCCCGGGCGGCCGGTGAGCAGGAGCAGCAGCTCCGGGGCCGATGGCAGCCTGGCTCCGATGGCGCCGGCCAGTTCGAGCGAGGCCGCAACGGCCGGCAGCAGCGAAGCAGGCGGTTCGACGCCCAGGGCGCGTGCCAGATCCAGGCCGTGCACGGCCAGCTCAAAGGTGCGGGTCGGCAGGTAGTCGAGGAGCGTCATTGTTCCCGCCGGGGTGGCGACCATGGCATCCTCCGGAGTGTTCCGGAGCAGCGAGGTGATCCGTTCGACGATCTCCTGCACCGCCCCGGCCGGATCGGCCCCAAGCTCAGCCCCGGTTTCACGGCCGCGCTGGGCGATCGATTCCGGCGTCGTGCTGCCGCGAACCGCAAGGTAATACTCCACCGGCCCCTCCACGCGCCTCCCGGTTTCCGGCGCGCCGAGGTAGCTTTCCACGGTCGTCAGGGCGCGGCTGGCGTGGCCGGTCAGGCCGCGGACGTCCCAGGCGCCGAGGGCCGGCCGGGTCCACGCAGTTCCGGGGACCTGTTCGACCAGCTCCAGGAACCCCCGGGCCGCCGCCAGGTACGCGGCTTTGACTGCTTGAGCGTCCATAACCTCGAGTTATACGGGGGGCCCTGCTCGAGTTCAAGCCCGGGCGGCGGCATGCGGCGCGAAAGCGGATGTGAGCTGGATCATTTTGTTCCCGGACCGCGCTGTCGTACACTCAGTTCTAGTCAAGCTGACTATAACTAATCCGGCGGTCGGGCCGGAACCGTCCGGGCAGGTCCCAGCGGGAGCGGCCCGGAGCCCGGAAGGCGGGGTGCGACATCGTGTACAGGACGGCTGCCAACGTCTCGGAGCGTCAGCTTGCCCCGCCGGCGTTGGCAATTTCCACCGTGATCTTCGCGCTCCGCCCCAGCGAGCGTTCCGGACGCCCCACGCTCTGGATCCCGCTGGTGCGCCGGATCAGGGAACCGTTCAAGGGCCGCTGGGCGCTCCCCGGCGGCCCGCTGACGCACTCCGAATCCCTGCAGGACGCCGCGTCCAGGAACCTGCGCGAAACCACCGGGCTCGCGCCCAGCTATCTGGAACAGCTCTACGCCTTCGGCGGGCTGCACCGCTCGCCGAGCCAGCGGGTCGTCTCGATCGTGTACTGGGCGCTGGTGCAGCCCACCGAGGCCGCGCTCGCGGACGAATCCGAAAATGTCCGGTGGTTCCGCGCGGACCGGCTCGGGGACCTGGCCTTCGACCACAACGCGATCATCGACTACGCGCTCTGGCGGCTGCGCAACAAGATGGCCTACGGGTCCGTCGCCTACCACCTGCTCGGCGAGTTCTTCACCCTGGCCCAGGTCCGCGAGGTCTACGAAGCCGTCCTCGACCGCGAACTGGACCCGGCAAACTTCCGCCGCCAGATCAAGGCGACGCCGGAAATTGAAGAAACCGATCAGTACCTGCAGGGCGGAAAACACCGCCCGCCCCGCCTCTACCGCTTTACCGGCCGTCCCGGCCTCGACCCCGACAACAGGAGCACACCATGAGCAGCGTCAACACGGCAATCCAGCTGATCACGCGCGAGCAGGCCACCGAGCAGTCGACGGGCCTGGCGGGTGGCTCCGGGACCTCCATCTGCAGCCCGGCACTCGCCCGCGGCCCCTGGGATTACGACCTGGCCGAGTCCCGGGCCGGGGTGCCTGCCTACGGCCCCGGGGCCTCCGCCGCGGACGTCGCCCCGGCCTCGACTCCCCGCCAGGGACAGCTCCCGGAGGAGTACAAGCGGGCCGGCGAGGCGGAGCTGGATGCGCGGATCCGCTCCGCCAAGGCCGCCCTCGGGGACCGGGCCGTCGTCCTCGGGCACTTCTACCAGCGAGACGAGGTCATCGAATACGCCGACTTCGTGGGCGACTCCTTCCAGCTGGCCAATGCGGCGCTGACCCGGCCCGCCGCCGAGGCCATCATCTTCTGCGGGGTGCACTTCATGGCCGAGACCGCGGACATCCTGTCCGGTCCGGAACAGGCGGTGATCCTCCCGAACCTCGCCGCCGGCTGCTCCATGGCGGACATGGCGGACATCGATTCGGTGAGCGAATGCTGGGAACAGCTCGAGGAGCTGTTCGGCGCCGAGCCCGACGCCGAGGGCCGGGTCCCGGTCATCCCGGTCACCTACATGAACTCCTCGGCCGCGCTCAAGGGCTTCTGCGGCGAGCACGGCGGCATCGTGTGCACCTCTTCCAACGCCGCGACCGTCCTCGAGTGGGCCTTCGAGCGCGGACAGCGGGTGCTGTTCTTCCCGGACCAGCACCTCGGCCGCAACACCGCCAAGGCGATGGGCGTGCCGCTGGAGCAGATGCCCCTCTGGAACCCGCGCAAAGACCTCGGCGGCAACGAGGAACAGGCGCTCCGGGAATCCCGGGTGATCCTGTGGCACGGTTTCTGCTCGGTCCACAAGCGCTTTAACGTGGGCCAGATCCGGAAGGCGCGCGCCGAGTTCCCCGGCGTCCGGGTGATCGTGCACCCCGAATGCCCCATGGAGGTGGTGGACGCTGCCGATTCCGCCGGCTCCACGGACTTCATCCGCAAGGCCATCGCCGCAGCGACGGAGCCGACGAGCTTCGCGGTCGGCACCGAGATCAACCTGGTCAACCGCCTGGCCGCCGAATACCCGCAGCACACCATCTTCTGCCTGGACCCGGTGATCTGCCCCTGCTCCACGATGTACCGCATCCACCCCGGCTACCTCGCCTGGGTCCTGGA